>JBKEDN010000013.1:0-17008 GCA_047975435.1 Draconibacterium sp.
AGGCACGACGACGAAGCGATCGCATACGAAGTTTCAAAGTTGACAAGACAACAAGGGTCTCCTTCGGCTGCACTCAGGACAAACTTCTCGCAAAACAAATAATTTTTCAAAAAAAAAAAAATCCCAATCAATAATTGATTGGGATTCTTTACGAACTCCGTTGGCCTACTAGGGCTCGAACCTAGACTCTTCTGAACCAAAATCAGACGTGTTGCCAGTTACACCACGGGACAGTCCTTTAATGCCCTTTTGTTAAGGACGGTGCAAAAGTATAAAAAAAATTAATTCTGCAAGGATCGCACTGTTATTTTTTGAATTTTCATTCCTTCTGTCTGTGGTACTGTGTGTTATGTGTGAATTTGAAGTGCATTGGCAGACATGTTTTCGAATATTTTTTTCAAAAAAGAGGAAGCTTGCATCAAATGTTTTTACCGACTGCATTTTAAAGACGTTAATTGGTTTAAAACTTTATCTTTGCCAGTAAACAAAAAAGTCGATCATGCAGCGCACCAAACTTATCAATAATATTCTTGGTTGGATTGTATTTGTTATTGCCGCCATAACTTATTTATTAACGATGGAACCTACCGTGAGTTGGTGGGATTGCGGCGAGTTTATTACCAGTGCATTTAAACTGGAAGTCGGACATCCTCCCGGTGCACCAACGTTTATGATTCTGGGGCGAATTTTCACCCTCTTTGCGCCCGATGCAAGTAAAGCAGCTGTAATGGTTAACTCAATGTCGGCATTGGCAAGTGCCGGAACCATCATGATCCTTTACTGGACCATTGTACATCTGGCGCGTAAGCTTTTTTCATCAGAAGAACTTTCGGTAGGTGAACAAATTGCTGTTTGGGGAAGTGGTTTGGTAGGAGCGCTCGCTTTTTCGTTTACCGACTCGTTTTGGTTTTCGGCAGTAGAAGGCGAAGTATATGCATTGTCATCGTTCTTTACAGCCCTGGTTTTCTGGGCTATTTTGAAATGGGAAGACGTAGCTGAAGAGAAAAATTCCAACCGGTGGCTGGTGTTGATTGCTTATTTGGTCGGGTTGTCAATTGGTGTCCACTTGCTTAACCTGTTGGCTATTCCCGCAATTGGGTTAGTATATTATTTCAAAAAATATGAGTTTTCCTGGAAGGGAGTTATTACGGCATTGATTGCCTCAATGGGAATTCTTCTGGGCATTCAGTATGGAATTATTCCCGGCTTGCCTCGTATTGCGTTTGTGATCGACCGGATTTTTGTAAATGGCTTTGGCCTGCCGTTTAATTCCGGAATCATTTTTATGTTTGTTCTGATGGCAGCCGGAGCGGTTTGGGGATTAAAATATACCCGGTCCCGAAATATGGTGGTATGGAACACGGCCATTACTATGGTGATGGTGATCATTATCGGCTACTCTTCGTTTGGCTTAATCGTAATTCGTGCATCGGCAAATCCACCAATGAACCAAAATGCGCCCGACAATGCTTTTGCGCTGGTCCGTTATTTAAATCGCGAGCAATATGGCGACAGGCCTTTGGTTTTTGGTCCGTACTACAATGCACCGCGAATCGGAAACGGCGAGTCAAAAGACCAATACAACAAAGTTGATGGAGAGTATAAAATGACGGGATCAATGCCCGGATCATTGGTTTACGACGAGAAAATGGAAACCGTTTTCCCACGAATGTATAGCAGTGCCAATAACCATGTTCAGGCCTATAAAGAGTGGGGAAAAGTAAAAGGTACACCTGTGCGTGTACGGGAGCGGGGAGAGGTAAAAACACTTATGAAACCTACTTTTGGTGAGAATTTACGTTTCTTTTTCTCGTATCAGTTGGGGCATATGTACATGCGGTATTTTTTGTGGAATTTTGTGGGAAGACAAAACGATATACAAGGGCACGGCGAATTTCAGAACGGGAACTGGGTGAGCGGAATAGAATTTTTTGATAAGGCAAAAGTAGGGCCACGTGACGAAATGCCCGATTTCATGAAAAACGATGCCAGTCGGAATGTATATTACTTTTTACCACTATTTTTTGGATTGATCGGTTTGTTTTATCAATACAACCAGGGGAAAAAAGGCAGGGAAACCTTTGCTGTAACCATGATGCTTTTTGTGCTCACGGGTATTGCTATTGTGGTTTATCTGAATCAGTATCCATACCAGCCACGCGAGCGCGACTATGCATATGCAGGTTCGTTTTATGCTTTTGCTATATGGATTGGACTGGCAGTACCGGCATTGTACAATCTCGTGAGTAAAGTGCTGAAGGGAACAACCGGAGCTGTGCTGGTTACACTTATATCGCTGGTTTTAGTGCCCGGAATACTGGCTTCGCAAAACTGGGATGATCACGATCGTTCAGGAAAATACATGACCCGCGATTACGCCAAAAATTATTTGGAATCGTGTGCTCCCAATGCCATTCTGTTTACTTACGGCGATAACGATACGTTCCCTCTATGGTATGTTCAGGAAGTGGAAGGTGTTCGTCCTGATATTAAAATTATTAACATAAGTTACCTGGGAATGGATTGGTACATTAATCAGCAGCAGTATGCTACTAACGATGCTCCGCCTGTGCCCTTTACATTTTCGCGCGATAAATATTACATGGGAAGAATGGATGCCGTTCTGTTTCAGGAACGTTTTAAAGAATCGATTGAATTAAGCGATGCCATGGAGTTTTTGGGAAGCGATGATGTGCGGACCAAAGTAAAAGTTACGTCAGGTGACATGATTGATTACTTACCGTCGAAAGAATTTCATATAACAGTTGATAAGCAAAAAGTACTTGAAACCGGAACCGTAAAAGCGGAAGATGCAGGTTTAATTGCGGACAGGGTTGACTTTAAAATCAACAAAAACATGATTGGGAAAAGTGAAATGGCAGTACTGAATATGATTGCAGCCAATAACTGGGAACGCCCGATTTATATCGATCACAGTTTGCTTTACACCGGAAATATTTATTTTCTGGACTGGTTGCAGTTTGAAGGCCTGGCATATCGTTTTGTACCTATAAAATCGCAACGACAGGGAATGATGAACGGCCGTATTGATACCGATATCCTGTACAATAACGTGATGAATAAGTTTGTTTGGGGAAATGTAAACGACCCGAAAATACATATCGATGAATACAACCGGAAGCAGATTAACATTATGCAAAGCCGGTATATGTTTGCTCGCCTGGCCGAGGCTTTACTTCAGAAAGATGAAAAAGAGAAGGCAATTGAAGTGATCGACCGGATGTTTGAACTTTTCCCCAACGAAAAAATTCCATGGACTTACGATTCTTTCCCGGCGCTGGAACAATATTATCGTGCCGGCGCATCGGAGAAAGCAAATGAAGTAGCCCGCGCAATGGCAAAAAACAGCCTGGCTCTTTTAAATTACTATACATCGTTGCCCGAACGGATGGCAGCCTCGATAGAGTCGGATCAAAACAGGGAAATTTCTAACCTGAGAAACCTTGTTGTAATTACACGAAATTACAAGCAGGATGAACTCAACAAAGAAATTGACGAGCAGTTGCAGGCGTTGATTACCAAACTTTCGAGTTAACGTTTTTGAATTTGTTTTTGTAGTTTCTTTGACAGTTTTTTACCCCTGCTTAGAATACCGGGTGTGGGATGAAATTCCATTTCGTGTAAAATAATGTCGAGTAGTTCGGGTTTTAGTTCTGCTTCGGTTTCCGAAATGTTGTAAAGAATTTGCATGGCATGAACCCGGTTGGCAACGGGCTCCTTTGAGGAAGTAAAAGTATTCAGACAGTAATCAAGCAGAAACCCGAAAGAGTTTGCAGGAACCCGGTTCTTACTAATCAGTTTTAGAAAATGACGTTTCTTTCCATGGTGTTGCTCCGTTTTTAGCTGCTCAATCATCTCCGGAATATATGCACTTATTTGTTTGGGATAAACATCATGCAGTTTATCAGCAAGATACAATGCTCTCCAGCTGTTTGCATTGTTATTGTGAATGGCCACCTTCATCAAAACAGGAATACTCTCGTGGTTTTGCCCCAATTGTTTTAACACAAAATGAAAGTTCTGCCAACTTCCGATTGCATTTAGTATGTCTGTTTCTGTCATACCCGATGGTTTTCAACAAAGATAGACAGAAAGCCCGGCTGAGGATAAACTTTTCTATTTTTGGAGAATGATTCAGGTAACATGTGCGATTATCATTCAGGACGGAAAAATACTGTTGGCGCAAAACCGGGCCGATTCTGATCATGCCTTTCAATGGGAGTTTCCGGGAGGAAAAATTCACCACAATGAAAGCGAAGAAGCATGCATCATCAGGGAGATTCGGGAAGAACTGGAGCTCGAAATCGTCCCTTTTCAAAAGCTGGAGGCCATTGAACACAATTATGGAAATAAGCAAATCAAACTTATTCCGTTTTTGTGCCTGCTAAAAAGTGGGGAAATAAAGCTGAATGACCACCTTGCAGTGAAGTGGTGCAGCCCGGCAGAATTACTGACAATGAATCTTGCGGGCGCAGATAAAACTTTGCTCGGGAAAAAGAAAAACTTTGAGATTTTAAAAGAATACGCGCGGAAACAAATGGATAATTCCTGAATAAACCGCGCCCCAGCCAACAATCGAAAGAATCATATAAAATACGATGTTTTTACGTCGCGAATAATATTTGTTGGCCAGAAATGCCCCCACCGGAATTGTCAGGAACAAGGGTGTTGCTATAATAATTCCCCACAGTCCGTAGGTAGTTTTTACTTTCACCAAAAACCTTTTTCTTCGGGTAAAACGCTTCTGTGGTGTTTTATTTTTACTGCTGCAAAATAAGTGGACCTTTTGTTTTAGCCCCGCCGGAACACGCTGGCATATTTGTGGGAGTATGATCCGCCAGCCCTTCAAAACCGGTTTACTTAGATAGTAAAAGAATAGAAATCCTCCAATTCCTCCACCGAGCAAAGCCAGTATCGCATATTTATACTCCATCCCGATGATCATTGCATAAGGCAGCGTCAACATGTATTTTACCGATGCAAGTATAACAATATGAAGGACTTTTAGCGCCATATATTTTCTGTTTCCGAACTTTTGCTAAAACGTTTGATCCCTTCGATTTGTTTCATAAATAAAACATTCGATTAAGAATTATTAACGATTTTTAGCAGTTAACCTGTGCCAATTTACTCTGGAGTTTGAAAAGCTTTAATTATTATGATTAGCAGTTAGTTATAGTTGATGTTTATTTAATTTACAACATTAATTGGAACTCCATTTAAAAACGCTTTCAGATTGTTGGCGGCAATTGTCATTAATCGTTGGCGGGCTTCAAAAGTTGACCAGGCAATATGAGGGGTGATGTAACAATTTTTTGCTTCGGGCAGTGGATTCTCAGCAGTCGGCGGTTCTACCGATAAAACATCCAGTCCGGCACCGGCAATCGTACCATTGTTTAGTGCATCTGCCAAATCGGTTTCGTTAATAAGCGGCCCGCGGCCGGTATTTACCAAAAAGGCGGTTGGTTTCATTTTCTGTAAAGTAGTTGTATTAATAAAGCCCGTATTTTCTTCGGTTAGCGGGCAGTTGATACTAATAAAATCACTTTCGGAAAGCAGGGTGTCCATATCCACCTGACGGGCATCAATTGCGGTGTTTTTCTTACTTCTATTATTAAAAATAATTTTCATCCCAAACGCGAGGCCAATACGAGCAACCGCTTGGCCTATTTGCCCAAATCCGATAATCCCAAGTGTTTTAGCGGCCAGTTCAATTTGGGGTTTTACGCGATAACTAAAATCGATGCTTTCAGCCCATTTTCCTTTTGAAACAGATTGAGCATGTTCGGCTACACTTTGGGTAAAATGCAGAATGTGAGCAAAAACCATTTGGGCAACAGAGTCGGTACTGTAAGCCGGAATATTGGAAACGATAATTCCGGCAGCACGTGCAGCATCTGTGTCTATTACATTGTAACCGGTAGCAAGTACCCCAATAAACCGTAGATCGGGAAGCCGGCTTATCATTTCAGCGTCAATAACTACTTTGTTGGTGAAAATGGCTGTTGCATTTTGTGCCCTTTCGTGCGTTAGCTCTTTGGGCGTTCTGTCATAAATATCACATACTCCCAGTTTTTTTATAATGTCCCAGCTAAGATCGCCCGGGTTTAACGTATATCCATCGAGTACAACAATTTTCATTTTCCGGTTTTTAAAGTTTTTATCATCAAAAAATCAGTTCAAAAATAATTAAATAAGTCATTTGGGACTTTGGTTTGTTTGTGTTGTTAAAAGTATATCTTTGAGCCGTCTTTCCTGCCTGGGAAAGTTCAATGGACGTTTTTACATACAGTTAATTTTAATCTTTTCATGGGGACGATGGAAGAGTCCGTTAAGGAGAAAGCCGTGCAGAGAAGGAGAATTCTCGTGGCCGAGGACGATAAAATTAATCAGCGTTTATTCTTTTACTTGTTAAAAGATGTGGCTGATGAATTAATATTTGCTGATGATGGGTCAGAGGCAATAAAAAAATATACCAACGATGGTGATTTTGGCCTGGTGCTGATGGATATAAAAATGCCGGTAATGGATGGCTATGAAGCTACCCGTAAAATACTGGATTATGATCCTGATGCAAAAATAGTTGCCTTGTCAGCTTATGCGTTTGAACACGAAAAAGACAAAGCCTTGGGAAAAGGATTTGTTGAGTATATCACAAAACCTGTTCAGCGGGAAACACTTCTCGAAACCATAAAAAAATATATCTGATAATCTGCCTTTATTGTTCGCAAAAATTTATTTGCCGGGCTTCCGAATAGAGAATAAAGGCATGACGGAATTTAGATTCCGGGGAATTGCCTCCGTTGGTATTTTTTGAATAGCTTTAAGGGCAGTAATTTAAACTTAAACCTGTACCTGATGACTAAGATACTAACCGGTCTTTTTTCCTATGCGTTTATTTTTTTGAATACATTTCAAGTGGTGGCTCAAACAGAGGTGGCTCCCGTGGTTCCATCAGCAGCTGAGTTGAATGCACCTTTTAGTGAAAAGGACATTGAAACGTTCAAAAATCCTCCCAAAGTTTATCATCCTGAAACCTGGTTTCATTTTATCGGTGGAAATGTGGCAAAAGAGGGAATCACAGCCGATCTGGAAGCCATTGCCGGGGCGGGTATTTCCGGAGTTCAGTTATTTCACGGGCAATTTGGCGGCCCCTGGCCGGGAGTGAGCCCGCAAATCGCCTGTTTGAGTGAACCATGGGATGATGCCGTACGCTTTACCGGCGAAGAATGTCGCCGGCTGGGCCTGCGTTTTACAATGCAGAATTGCCCCGGTTGGGCGACTTCGGGCGGGCCGTGGATAGAACCTTCTAACGCCATGCGACATCTGGCCTGGAGCCGTACTGATGTAGAAGGCGGTTCTGTTGTTAAACAAAAGCTGCCTGTTCCCAAACCAAGTCATGAATTGTGGGGCGCCTCAAAAACAGGTGACGAAGATTGGTTGGATTATAAAGATATTATGGTGCTGGCGTTTCCCACTCCTCACGATGATACTGGGGAGGCACTTGTGCCAGAGTCTGTAAAAAGCAACAAAGAATTTGAATGGGTAGCATTCCTGTCGGAGAAAGCAAAGGGGCCTGTTATGTTTTCACCATCAAAAGCAGACAACCCGCATTATATTGAAGTGACCTTTACTAACTCCGTACCTCTTCGTTCAGTGGAGTTCCCGAGCATAAACAGTTTCAATCACCATCAGTGTTATGAACCGGGAGTAAATATTGAGATACAGGCCATTTTGCCCAATGGTGAAACCACAGATGTATTGAAAATGGAAATGCCCCAGGCCAATTCGCAGGATAATCGTCCGATTACACTTGCCTGCTCCGAAATTTCAGGGGTAAAAACTTATAGGATTTCTATCGTAAATAAATATCCGATGACGCTTTTATCGCTTCGTTTGTTTTCCGCAGCACGCAAAAACAGTTGGGAGTCGGAGGCAGGATGGACACTTCGTAGTATCGAACGATCTGGTGAATCACCGGAACAAAATCCGAAGTCCCTTATATCTGCAGGACAAATTCTTGATGTGTCGGATAAAATGGATGAACAGGGAAATTTGGATTGGAAAGCGCCTGCAGGTAGTTGGTCGATACTTAGAATTGGTCATGTAAATACAGGCCGGCATAATAGTCCTGCACCACCTGAAGGTACCGGTTGGGAGTGCAACAAACTTTCTCAATCTGGTGTAAATGCACAGTTTGCAGGTTATATTGGCCGATTGACAAAAAAAGACGGACCACTTGCTGATGGATTATTAAACGGAATGCTTCTCGACAGTTGGGAGTGTTATACCCAAACCTGGACGCCAGGAATGGAGAATGAATTTAATCGCTTGTCCGGCTATGAACTTCGAAACTGGCTTCCCGCAGTATTTGGTTATGTTATAGATAGTCATGAAGTCACAAAACTTTTTTTGTTGGATTGGCGCCGAACGATCAACGATCTTCTTGCAAATAATTTTTATGGTCGTATGGCCAAGTTGGCACACAATAATGATCTATATATCACTTCCGAAACAGGACCGGGCGATGTTTTTCCCGCCGATATCATGGAATATTTTAAATATATCGACGTCCCCATGTGCGAGTTTTGGCATCCGCATTCTGATTCCTATGTAGGCTCACTCAATTTTAAGCCTATTAAACCAACGGCTTCTGCAGCCCGCCTGTACGGCAAACCCCGGGTTTCAGCTGAAGCCTTTACTTCCTTTAACCTTACCTGGGACGAACATCTGAGTATGTTAAAAGAAGTAGCCAATCTTAATTTTATTGAAGGCGTAACCCATTTGGTGTTTCATACTTATACGCACAACCCGCGTACCGACTGGTTGCCACCGGGCACTTCGTTTGGATCGGGTATTGGCACACCCTTTTTGCGTGAACAAACCTGGTGGAAACATATGCCTGAATTCACCACATACCTGGCCCGTTTGAATTATCTTTTTGAACGGGGAAAACCGGTTTCAGATGTACTTTGGTATTTGGGCGACGAAATCAACCACAAACCCGATCAGGAAGCGCCGTTCCCAAAAGGATATAAATACGACTATTGCAATCCCGATGTGCTTTTAAATCGTCTCTCGGTGCGCGACGGAAAAATTATTACTCCCGAAGGCCTTGAATACAAAGTGCTTTGGTTGCCCGATAACGAGCGTATGTTGCCTGAAACACTTGAAAAATTACTCGATTTGGTGCGTTCGGGAGCAATCGTTATCGGAAACGCTCCCCTCGGGCTTGCAACTTTAAAGGGAGGAGAATCTGCACAGCAACGTTTCATCCAGGCAGTTTCCGAGCTTTGGGGCAACAACAATGAAAAAATCCGAACGATAGGAAAAGGAAAGGTACTGGCAGGTTTTACCATCAGTGAGGCTTTGGCTCAGATGGACATGACTCCCGATGTTGTTGGAAACGATGCTCTTTGGCTGCATCGTCAGATTAAAGGAGCCGACTGGTATTATATTTCTTCTCCGTTTGGAAGCGGGTTTCAGGGTGAGTTGAGTTTTAATAACAACAAAATTCCGGAAATATGGAATCCGGTGAGTGGCGAGATCGAACCTGCAATGATAACCGGGCAGGAAAACGGTCGTACTACGGTTCACTTTGATTTGCCAAAATCGGGATCGTGTTTTGTGGTTTTCAGAACAAAAGGAAAAATTGCCGAAAAACCTGTAAACAATGAAAAAACGAGTGAAACACTTGCCATTTCCGGCCCATGGACACTTTCCTTTCCGGCAGGTTGGGGAGCTCCGGAATCAGTTGAAACAGCAGAGTTAAAAGCCTGGAAAGATTTAGATATCAGTGCAGAAGCAAAAGCTTTTTCCGGAACAGTAACATACACAACCACTTTTGATGCAGAGAAAATAAAGAAGAATGAGCTTTGCACATTGGATTTGGGGAATGTGGAAATGATTGCTGAAGTCACACTTAACGGAAAGCCGCTGGGAACCTTGTGGACTCCTCCGTATTCGATTAATATTACCGATGCCCTGAAACAGGGTAAAAACACACTGGAAATAAAAGTTACGGGAACCTGGTTCAACCGCTTGGTTTACGATGCGAATCAACCCGAAGAACAGCGGAAAACCTGGACGATTAGCGGCCCGAATAAAAACGAAGCATTGCGTGAAAGTGGCTTGCTGGGGCCTGTTGTTTTAACCAAAAGTTTGTGAGCGTTGAAAGTAAAAGAGTCTTCCCGCAAAATGAAGAAAGTTTAGGAAAAACTGTTCGAATAACGGATTCTACAGGATGCCAAATAAAATGGATATTAATAAATTTCGATTGTTTGGAATGTGTCATAATTAGTGCGTCACCCTGAACTCGTTTCAGGGGCTTACCCATAAATTACTGATTAACATCACCCAAGAGATGCTGAAACAAGTTCAGCATGACGTAAGAACAAACCATATGATACAAAACGGATATTCAATAATAAATTTGAATTTAAGACATAAAATTAGCAACCTAAAGTAAATGAACCTGATATGAATAAGTTTTCAAATCTTTTTTTTCGGCGATTGGGCATTTGGATATTGTCGCTTTTGTTCTCATTTTCAATTTTTTCGTGTGACACACCAAAACCTGCCGAGCCCGTGCTGGTAAAAAAAGCGCTTCCGGTTTGGGCCAAAGACCGGGAAACTGAAATGAACCTGAATCTTGGTTTTCACGGAGTTTTTCAAGCGGAGAAAGGACAGGATATAAAACTGAAAATTACGGGTTCAACACTCTATCGGGTTTTTCTGAACGGTGAGTACCTGGGGTATGGCCCGGCACGCACGGCACAGGGCTTTTTTCGGGTAGATGAATACGAACTGAACGACCGGCTGAAATCAGGAACAAACGTCCTGGCAGTTGAAGTGGCCGGCTACAATGTGAATTCCTACTACACCATCGATCAGCCTTCGTTTTTGCAAGCCGAAGTGGTGGCCGGTGAAAATGTGTTGCTGGCAACCGGAGAAGAACCAGGCTTTAGTGCTTTTGTGCTCAAAGAACGTTTGCAAAAGGCCGAGCGTTACAGTTTTCAGCGGCCGTTTACCGAATATTATCGTTTAAGTGAAAATGCACGTGACTGGAGAAGTGCTGAAACAAAACCAACAGAGACCTTGGAGTTAGCTGTAATGCCGGGCGGCGAACTGCTTCCTCGTAATTTGCTACTCCCTGATTTTGACGTGGTTCATCCGCAAAGGATTTATTCGAAAGGGACACTGGGAAAGCAGATTCCGGCGAATTACATAAAAAACCGTTCGCTGACCGGTATCAGCGCTATTTTTAAAGGCTATCCTGAAAATGAGCTGGGAACCATTCCTTCGCTTTGGCTGCAGGAAATTGTCACCGCATCGCAGGAAAAAGTGGACGAAAATTACGGCTCTCCTTTTACTGTTTCTGAAAATTCGTTTGTAAGCTGTGACATGGGAACCAATCTTTCCGGTTTTATCGGGACCAAAGTGAGTTGTTCTAAATCTTCAAAACTGGCTTTTGTTTGTGATGAAATTTTGACCGATGGTGATGTTCTGCCCAAAAAACGTTCGGCAAGTGTCAATAACTATGTGGTTTACGAGCTGGAGCCCGGAACTTACGATCTTGAATCGTTTGAAAGCTACACGTTTAAGTTTCTGAAAATAATGGTGTTGGAAGGCGAGTGTACGTTCGATAATGTTTATTTGCGGGAGTATGCTTATCCTGAACACCCGCAGGCCGGTTTCGATTCGGATAACGAAAAACTAAATGCGATTTACAAGGCTGCCGAGCAAACTTTCCGTCAAAACTCGGTGGATATTTTTATGGACTGCCCGTCGCGCGAAAGGGCCGGCTGGCTTTGCGATAGTTATTTTACCGCCATTATGGAAAAGGATTTTACCGGAAAATCGGCAGTAGCTCATAATTATTATGAAAATTTTGCCCTCCCCGATAGTTTTGCCTTTCTACCTGACGGAATGCTGCCGATGTGTTTTCCGGCCGATCATAACGACAAGGTTTTTATCCCCAACTGGGCGATGTGGTTTATTGTTCAGGTTGAAGATTATGCCAGCCGTGGCGGAGATCCGGAACTGATTGCAAAACTGGAACCAAGAGTCGCGAAATTGCTCGATTATTTCGTTCCGTTTGAAAACGAAGATGGGCTGCTCGAAAAACTGGAAAGCTGGATTTTTGTGGAGTGGTCGAAAGCCAACAGTTTTGTACAGGATGTAAATTACCCCACAAATATGCTTTACAGTGCCGCGCTTGAAAAAGCCGGGAAATTGTATCAAAATAAAGCCTGGACAGAAAAGGCTGAGAAAGTAAAACAAACGATTTTGAAACAGTCGTTTAACGGAAGTTTCTTTGTGGACAATGCTGTTCGGGAAGCAGATGGAAAACTTCGGGTTACAAATAATACAACCGAAGCCTGCCAGTATTATGCTTTCTTTTTTAACATTGCAAGGCCTGAAATGCATCCTGAATTGTGGGAAAAGCTGACAAATGATTTTGGCCCAAACCGCGACGATAAAATAACGTATCCCGATGTGTTCCGTGCCAACGCTTTTATTGGCAACTATCTTCGCATGGACATACTGTCGCGTTACTGCTTGCAGAAACAGCTGCTGGGCGAAATTCAGGACTATTTTTACTACATGGCCGAACAAACCGGCACTTTGTGGGAAAATGTAGATGCGCACGCCAGCTGCAATCACGGTTTTGCTTCGTATCTCGGGCATGTTTTGTACCGCGATGTGTTGGGAGTAAGTTCCATCGATTACCTTAAAAAAGGAGTGACAGTCCGCTTTGCCGATCTCGATCTAAACAAGTGCAGCGGTGTAATTCCGGTGGAAGACGATGCCATTGAGTTGAAGTGGGAACGTTCAGGTAATCAGCTAAATTATTCGTTAAAAGTGCCTGCCGGGTTCAAAGTAAATATTGAAAACCCGGGTTCGCTTGAGTTAAATAAGTTGAATTAGCTTTTCTGCTTTGTTAAAACTGAATTTGAATAATACCGGAAATTGTATCATTTTTATGAACTATTGATTTCAAATAAAAATAACCTAAGTCCGATGAAAACCATTTTGCCTTTTTTAGTGGCTGCTATTTTATTTTCGTGCAGCTCGCAATCTGTCGATTTTGCACCCGAAAACCTGAAAAGTGAGTACCTTGAAAATCCAATCGGGATTGATACAAAGACTCCGCGGTTCACCTGGCAACTGCAAAGCGATAAACCCGGAATTTTGCAACAAGCTTACCAGATTATTGTAGGAACTGACTCGTTGAAAGTAGTTAACGATGAAGGAGATGCCTGGGATTCAGGAAGTATCCAATCAGAAACCATTCCTGCAAAATATGCCGGTGAAGAACTGTTTCCTTTCACAAAGTATTATTGGAAGGTAAAAGTTCAACTTCAGAACGGGAACTGGATCGCTTATTCAAAAGTTACGAGTTTCGAAACCGGAATGATGGATCAGCCCAACTGGAAAGGTGACTGGTTTTCAGTTTCATACGATTTCAATATAAAACCCGCTCCATATTTCCGAAAAGAATTTAAGGTGGAAAAGAAGATCAAATCGGCGCGTGCATACATTGCTGTTGCAGGTTTGTACGAACTGTATTTAAACGGTAGCAAAGTGGGCAATCATCGTTTGGACCCGATGTACACCCGTTTCGATCGCCGTACGCTTTACGTAACTTACGATGTTACCAAACAACTTTCTGAAGGTAAAAATGCGGTAGGTGTAATTCTCGGAAATGGCTGGTATAATCATCAGTCAACGGCGGTTTGGTATTTCGATAAAGCCCCGTGGCGCGCGCGCCCGAAGTTTTGCATGGATCTGAAAATTCAGTATGAAGACGGCTCGGAAGAAACACTTTCCACCGATCAGGACTGGAAAACCTCGCTTTCTCCGGTTATTTTCAATAGTATTTATACGGCAGAACATTACGATGCACGCTTGGAACAAACAGGCTGGAACAAGGCCGGTTTTAATGATTCGAAATGGAGAGGTTCGATGAAAACCAATGCTCCTTCACAAAACATAACAGCACAGGTTTTGCATCCGGTTAGGAATGTTACTGAAATTTCGGCAAAGACAGTTACCAAGTTCAGTGACCGTGACTATGTCGTTGATTTTGGACGAAACATGGCCGGTGTAACAAAGCTCGAAATAAAGGGTGCCGCAGGAACAGAAGTTCGCCTGAAACACGGGGAACGCCTTTATGACGACGGACATGTGGATATGTCGAACATTGATGTGCATTATCGTCCGACCGATGATTCCGACCCGTTTCAGACAGATATCGTGATTTTGAGTGGCAATGATGATGTGTTTATGCCAAAATTCAATTACAAAGGGTTTCAGTTTGTGGAAGTAACTTCAGACAAACCCATTGTGTTGACTGAAAAGAATCTGACGGCTTATTTTATGCACAGCGATGTTCCGCCGGTGGGTGAGATTAATTCATCGAACGAAACGCTGAACAAAACCTGGAAGGCGGCCAATGCCTCCTATCTGTCGAATTTATTTGGTTACCCGACCGACTGCCCGCAGCGTGAGAAAAACGGCTGGACCGGTGATGCACAGATCAACATTGAAACCGGTTTATACAATTACGACGCAATTACTGTTTATGAAAAATGGATGGCCGACCACCGCGATGAGCAGCAACCCAACGGCGTTCTTCCGTCAATTGTTCCGACCGATGGCTGGGGATACACCTGGGCAAACGGCCCCGACTGGACCAGCACTATTGCGATTATTCCGTGGAATATTTACCTGTTTTACGGCGACACAAAAATTCTGGAAGACTGCTACGAAAATATCAAACGCTATGTGGATCATATCACCGAGTTGTACCCGACAGGAATTACCGATTGGGGACTGGGCGACTGGGTTCCGGTGAAATCAAAAGCCCCGAAAGAGTTTACTTCCACTGCCTATTATTTTGTCGATGCCACCATTCTGGCCAAAATAGCTCAGATTTTAGGCAGGGAAGCCGATGCTGAAAAATATTTTGCACTGGCTGAAAAAATTAAAACGGCCTTAAACGATAAATACCTCGATCGTGATGCCGGCGTTTACGGAAGCGGGCTTCAAACCGAGTTAAGTTTTCCCTTGCAGTGGAATTTTGTCCCGGAAGATGTGCGCCGGAAAGTAGCTGCAAATCTGGCCAAAAGAGTGGAAGCAGATGGCAAACACATTGATGTGGGGCTGCTGGGGACAAAAGCTATTTTAAATGCAATGAGTGAAAACGGCTATGCCGATCTGGCCTACGAAGTGGCTGCACAAGAGACATTTCCGTCGTGGGGATGGTGGATTGTAAACGGCGCCACTACTTTCTACGAAAACTGGCTGCTGGATGCCAAAAGCGATATTTCGATGAACCACATTATGTTTGGCGAAATAGATGCCTGGTATTACAAAGCGCTGGGCGGAATTTTCCCCGACGAAGAAAAGCCCGGTTTTAAAAACGTGATCCTAAAACCCAATTTTGTGACGGGGCTTGATCATTTTAGCGCCAAACACGAAAGTCTTTACGGTGAAATTGTTTCAGCCTGGAAAAAAGCAGGAGATGAGGTGGAATACAAGGTGCAGATTCCGGCTAACAGTTCGGCTACACTTTTTCTGAATGCCAGCGAATTGAACGAAAGTGGTAAAGAAATTTCGGAAAATAAAAACATAGTGATAGCGCAAAACGATGGCAGGCAAGTAAAACTTCAACTTGCTTCGGGAACTTATTCTTTCAAAGTAAAAGAATAGCTTCGTGTCAAATGTGTTTTATCACGACGTCATGCTGAATTCATTTCAGCATCTTTGCTCAAAATGCAGATTCCGAAATAAATTCGGAATGACGGTACGTCAATTTAAAGTTGACACTAGAGAATCGGGAACAGGTAAGACTATTCAATATCGTATCAACTAAACTAACTTATAAGATGAACAAAGCAGGAATTTTTATCGGATCGCTACTGGGTATCGTAATGCTTGTTTCGTGTTCGGCACCCCAGCCAAAAGAGCAGGTTCAAGCGTCCGTTGGCGATAAGCCGAAGATTGTTAACATCATCAATTTTATTCGTTTGCTGGAACCACGGAGCGAAGAAATCACCGAAGATGTGCTTTATCAAACCGTGGTGAAACAAGTGGGAATGATGCAGGAATACCGGCTTGGCGGAACTTTTTTGCTGCAATACGATGCTTTACTCGACTCCCGTTATCAGGCACTTTTAAAAAGTCTTCCCGATAGCTCATTTGAAATAGGAGGGTGGTTTGAAATTCCGCAGCCGCTGGTTGAAAATGCCGGGATGAAATGGCGCGGCCGTTACCCTTGGGACTGGCATGCCGATGTTGGTTTTGCTACCGGTTATACACCTGAAGAGCGCGAAAAACTGGTGGATGTTTACATGGAAGATTTCAAAATGATATTTGGCTACTACCCCAAATCGATGGGTTGCTGGTTTATCGATGCGCACTCGCTGAAATACATGTACGATAAATACGGAATTGTGGCGTCGTGCAATTGCAAAGACCAGGTAGGAACCGATGGTTACACGATGTGGGGCGGTTACTGGAACCAGGCTTACTATGCATGTGTAAAGAACGCTTATATGCCCGCACAAAATGCCGGAAACCAGATTCCGGTGCCTATTTTCCGGATGCTGGGAAGCGATCCGATCCATCAGTACGACAATGGTTTGGGTACGAGTCACCAGGGAGTTGTCTCGTTGGAGCCGGTTTATGCCGGAGGTGGCGGCGATTCAACCTGGGTGCACTGGTATTTTAAACATTTTGTTGAAGGAGAATGCCTGGAATTTGCCTACGTGCAGGCCGGACAGGAAAATTCGTTTACCTGGGGCAGCATGAAAAAGGGGTTTGAAATTCAGATCCCGTTAATCGCTCAGTTGAGGGACGAACATAAGGAAACCTCTAAAAATTAAAAATCTACCAATCAGCCTATTATAATAGTAAATAGTATCTTAGGAGCATATTCTTATACAATGAGGACAAGATACAAAGCAACAGGGACAAACAG
>JBKEDN010000041.1:0-13115 GCA_047975435.1 Draconibacterium sp.
AATAAGAACATCTCTATACTAAACAAAATTAGGAGTATGACTCTGCGAGGAGTCTTTCCGTCCTCCGACGGATGGACGACGAAGCAGACTCATCACAACCGCAGAGAAATGATTTGAAAGGCCGATGACCGTGGCAGCCTTACGACTTTTAGCACCAACACGTAAGGTACTACATACCTCCGAAGCAGAAACAAAGTTTGGGGAACAGGGCTTGAGACCATTTCGGTCGCTTCTCTCCCTCGTGGATCCTTGCCATATGAAATACAAAGTATATTCCCCGTTGGTGCGTCTCGAAGTTTGGGAATATAATCCGTACCCTGGCAAAAGGCTGAAAAAAATTCATTCCCCCAAATGACACAGCAACTAGATACCGATAGTTATCTGGAGGCACGAGTGAAAATACATTCTTCATATCAAATATTTTAAATGTCTTCGATCCGAAAATCTCTAACCACAGGTGTTTTTTATACGGCACTTGCCAAATATAGTGGAGTATTCTTTTCCATCGTAATAGGCGCTGTGCTTGCAAGATTACTTACTCCCGAAGAATTTGGGATTGTGGCACTGGTTACTGTCTTCGCGACTTTTTTTAGATTATTGAGTGATTTTGGAATTGGGCAAGCTGTTGTTCAAAATCAAAAATTAACAAAACAAGATATTCAATCTATTTTTTCTTTTTCTGTTATTTTTGGGATAGTACTCTCAGTTGTTTTTTATTTGGCAGCTCCGTTCATAGCAAACTTCTATAAAGAACGAGCTTTAATTAATGTAACTAAGCTATTATCCCTATCGGTACTATTTGCTTCAGTTCAAATCATTCCCAAGGCTATTTCTCAGAAAAATTTGAAGTTTAAGCAAATAGGAATTGTAACAGTGATAATTCAGGTTGTATGTGGAATAACTGCTATAATACTGGCATATAATGGCTTTAGTTACTATGCACTAGTTTATCAAAGCATTATTAGTAGCGCGTTGACATTAATTGTATTTTACTTACTTAATCCAATAAAAGTTGTTTTTAAAATTAGGATGGAAGCGGTAAAAAAGATAATTCGTTTTTCAACATTCAACTTCTTATTCAACTTTATCAATTATTTTTCGCGGAATGGAGATAATCTTCTAATTGGCAAATTTCTCGGCTCCACTGCTTTAGGTTTTTATGATAAAGCATATCGTTTGATGATGTTGCCGGCTCAGAATTTAACACATGTAGTTACGCCTGTGTTAATGCCTGTTTTGGCAAAGCATCAGGATGATAAAGAATTGATATATAATACCTACTCAAAAGTTGTTAAGATTCTAGCTACTATTGGTTTTCCACTCTCAGTATTATTATTCTTTTCTGCACATGAAATTATTAATTTGTTATATGGTCCACAATGGGAATTGAGTATTCCAGTTTTTAAGATCATAGCCTTAACAATAGGAATTCAAATGATATATTCAAGTGCAGGATCAATCTTTCAAGCAGTAGATCGAACTGATTTACTCTTTATTTATGGTGTGATAGGAGCAATATTATTATTAAGTGGAATATCTTATGGTGTCTTTATTGGGAAAAGTATTGAAGCGGTTGGATACGGCATTTTGATCGCATTTATTCTTAATTTCTTTATTGTATTTTATATGTTAATACATTTGGCTTTAAGAAATTCGTATTTTACGTTTTTAAAGAATTTTATTTATCCTCTAATAATAAGTTTAGTATTGGCGTTTACGCTTCAGCTTTACTCATATATGGAAAATCAAAATTTTATTATTTCGTTTCTTTTCAAAATCAGTATTTCATTATTCGTTTTTGGGGGCTTGTTTATGATGAAGGAAGAGAATCAAATGATTATTAAATCAGGATTTAATAAATTGAAAATCAATAGAAATAATAAGAAATAGTCTTTAGTTTTAAAAAATAGAAATTAAATATTCCGTTATGTATACAGTTTTAAAAAATTATCAAATAATTATTGCCTTATTAAAAAAGTACGGCATTCAACATCTTGTTTTATCTGCAGGAACGCGAAATGTTCCTTTCGTCCATTCGGTTGAAAATGATCCGGATTTTACCTGTTATTCAGTCGTTGATGAACGCAGTGCCGCTTACTTTGCGATGGGCATTGCACAAGAAGTGAATGCACCCGTGGCAATTTCCTGTACTTCCTCAACAGCAACAACAAACTATCTTCCGGCAATTACTGAAGCATTCCATTTGAAAGTTCCCTTGCTTGTAATCACTTCAGACAGAAATCCGTATTATTTAGGACAATTGGAGGACCAAATGATCGACCAGGTTGGCATGTATGGCAAATTTGTGAGAAAGTCTGTCACCTTACCATTTGTGAGTGACGAAGAAGATTTTTGGTATTGCGAACGTTTAGCAAACGAAGCATTGTTAGAATTATCTCACAGGGGAAAAGGACCAGTACATATTAACATACCGACCTTTAAAGATTTGAATAGCTTCTCTGCGAGCAATCTCCCTGATGTAAGAAAAATAAACCGAATTGAAATTGAAAACACTTCTGAGGTTTGGATGGAGAAAGTAAGAATTCTGGAAAGATTTAATAAAATACTGGTTATTTGTGGACAGACAGATTATTCATCCGAAGAACTAAAAAATAACATAGAATTATTTACTGAGAAATTCAACTGTACTGTGGCTATTGACCACATGAGTAATCTCTATAGCAATAAGTTTGTTGAACCCTCATTGATTACGCATTCCATGTCTGGAAATGACTTCGATGATGTTCTTCCTGATCTTGTAATCACATTTGGAGAGAATTACATCTCACAATTTAAAGGGCCATTAAAAGCTAATTATAAAAAGAATGAACATTGGTTGATCAACGAAAATGGTGAGGTTGTGGACATGTTCAAATCTTTATCCACCATTTTTGAATGTTCACCAAATTATTTCTTCAAGTTTTTTAACGAACATTCAAAAACAAAGAATAACAATAATTATAATAATAGCTGGAAAATGAAAATAGACGATAGGAAGGAAAAAGAAGTTCCGTTCTCCAATGTTCTAGCTATAAAAGAATTTTCCCACCTGATACCGGATCATTCCATTCTACACTTAAGCATTCTTAATAGTATTCGAATAACCAGCTTTTTTAAATTGTCGCCTGATGTAAAAGTTTATGCTAACCTTGGTTCACACGGGATTGATGGTTGTATGTCAACCTTTTTAGGACAATCAGTTGTCACAGATAAACTTTCTTTTTTAATTATTGGTGATCTCAGTTTCTTTTACGATATGAATTCTATTCGCATTAAGCATATAAAGAATAATGTCAGAATATTACTTCTAAATAACAGAGGAGGAGCTGAGTTTCAAAGGAACCATGGAAAATCTTTAATTCCAACCATTGATTTACATACTTCAGCAAGACACAGTATTGTTGCTAAAGGTTGGGCTGAATCAGTTGGATTTAAATACCTGAGTGCCAATAGTGAGCCAGAATACAGTTCAAACCTTAAAGTATTTATGAAGCCGTCAAACAATCCAGTTTTATTTGAAGTATTTACAGACATGGAAACTGATTCTGAAATTTTAAAATCATTTATTTCCAATCACACTTTGGCAACCGAAAAATCAAAAAAATTGGTTAAATCAATTTTGGGAGAAGAAAACACGCAAAAACTGAAGCGTTTTTTGAAAAAGTAGCATTCAAAATGAGCATACCATCCATTAGACTATCAAATGATGAAAATATGCCTGCAATGATAGTGGGCACTTTTCAACATAATAGATACCAGACGTTAAAGGATATAGTATCAATTTGTATTGAAAATGGGTTCACAGGTTTTGATACAGCACCAAGTTATGGCAACGAAGAAAGTCTTGGTAAAGCTATTCATGAAAGTATGCATGAGCAATCTTTAAAAAGAGAGAATATTTATTTAATTGACAAGATTGACGCATGGCAAATGCAAAAAACAAGTGGCAAGGTTACACAATTTGTTGATGATGCTCTACTAAAGTTAAAAACAGAATATTTGGATCTGCTGTTAATACACTGGCCAATACCAAACTATTTTGAAAACACGTGGGATACGCTTATTGATTTATACTCAAGGGGAAAAACAAAAGCAATCGGTATTTGTAATGTAAATGAGCGACATCTAATCCATATAACAAAACAATCTGGCTTTATTCCTCACGTGGTACAAATTGAACGTCATCCCCTAAGAACAGATCAAAACACAGTTAACTTCAATCGAGAAAATAATATACTCACACAATCTTACTCGCCGCTATTCCGGATGATGGAGCCTTTAAGAAGTTCTAAAATCATCAATAAAATAGCACAGAAGTATAATAAAAACATAGGCCAGATAATTATGCGATGGCATATTGATACTGATTCTGTTCCTGTTTTTATGACAAGTAAAGAGTATAGAATAAAAGAATACGCAGATATTTTCAATTTCAGACTGGAAGCAGCTGAGATAGAATCAATATCGTCTTTAAATTGTAATCACAAGATATTTTTAGAATCAGTTGGCTGCCCGGGTTATTAATTTCTCAATTATATGAAAGTAAACAAAGTACAAATAGCATCTATTTTAACATTCTCCGTATTTATAATTCTATTGGCTTTCTTCATTCCTTTTTCCTATTGGTTAACTTTGACAATACTATTGGCAGGAGTTTTTTTCTCATTTCTTTATTTAAATAATATCTTAATTCAAGATTCACGATTACCCTCAATGTTTAATGACAATAGACGTAACTTTGATTTTTTGCTTTTAGGATCAACAAACATTTGGAAAAATATCAGACAAGATCGATTTAATAAAGAAATCAATAACAAATTAATCTCATTTTCTTTCTTTCGTAGGAGTCTATACGGTGATTTTATTATACTTCAAAGAGTTTTTAGCTACTTAAAGTCAGAAGGGACAGTCCTCTTACCTATTGATTTTACTAAATTTAATGAATTAGGCCCTCAAAGGCTTAACATTAGTGACTTATATAAACTACACGAAATAACGCTCCTTGAATTAGGTCATAAATTTGGAAAACTGAAAAAGAATTTCCCTATACTTTTTAATCCAGTTTTTGCAATAAATTATTTTTATCATAAAATAGGTAATTTCCATTTAGGAAAACGGATAAACAGTAACAATATAAAAGAGAAAGATATTCAGTCAATTAGTGACACAATTAATGATATTATTCAATTTTGTGCCATCCGAAATTTGAATGTTAAAATATTCATTCTTATAAATGACTCCATCCCCATGAATATACTAACACAAATTAAAACGTGTTTAAATAAAGGTGACATTCTCTTTGTAAAAGATACAGATGAAATAGAACAATCAATCGTCTGAAAAACTATGAAAACAGGACTTTTAACATTTCACTGCGCTCAAAGTTATGGAGCAGTTTTGCAAGCTTTTGCATTAAAAAGATACTTACAGAGTCTTGGGCACGAAGTTACCTTCATCAACTATCGTCCAGATTCACTTGTTAGAAAGAAAATTAGTCCTGGAAACATAATTAACTATTTTCTATTTAGAAGATTCGAGAAGAAATGGCTGGTTCCTCAAACGAAAGCTTTTAAGGCAAAATCAGAAATTGATGACAGCATATTGCGATTCGATGCTTACATAGTTGGAAGTGACCAGGTATGGAATTTAGATTTTTCAGAAAATAGCGAATTAACTTATTTCTTTGATTTCATTCCTGATCATAAACTCAAAATTTCGTATGCCGCAAGTTTTGGAAAATCGGAATTGGAAATTCCCAAAGATAAAAAAGTTGAGATACAACTACAGCTTCAGGAATTCAAAGCTATTTCAATTCGTGAAAAAAGTGGCCTTTCAATACTTGATTCCATATTCAAACTACAAGGTGAACAATCAATAGACCCAACTTTTTTACTTAAGGAAGATAACTATAGGGAGTATTTCGAGATAAAGGAGCAGCAAATCAAAAAACAGATGCTGTGCTTCAAGTTTTTGAAAGATGGTTACTTTTTTGAGACTGTTCAACAAATTAAACGTATTTACGGGATTCAGATTTTAGTTGTCGGAAAGCCACAATTAGTTAAAGGTATCCGTTTTGTTTCCTATCCCTCGCCAAGTAGATGGCTCAAACTGTTTTATCAGTCTGAATATGTTTTTACCGATTCGTTTCATGGTTTGGCATTTGCGATCATCTTCAAAAAGAAATTTATTGTTACACCAGCCAATGTTAAACGTTTCACAAGAATTAAGGACCTTTTAGATGTGTTAGGTTTGGGAAATCGCATTTACTATCAGTATGAAAATATATTAAAGTCAAATGCATGGCTTCAAGACATTGATTATTCAATAGTTGAAAAAAAACTAAATGCGCTACGGGAAAAATCAACTTCTTTCTTAAACAATAACCTCCTTTAATTTTTTGATAAATGCGTGTAAAATTTAGTGTTGTTATTCCCCTTTATAACAAAGAATCTCAAATTGAAAAGACTTTATTGAGTGTTTTCAATCAAAGCTTCCAGGATTTTGAAATTATTATCGTCGATGACGGCTCCACTGATAATAGTCTGTCCGCGGTTGAAAGTTTTAAAGATTCCAGAGTACGTATTTTTTCAAAAAAAAATGGAGGTGTATCTTCTGCCAGAAACTATGGCATAAAAAAAGCTCAGTACGAATTCGTTGCTTTCCTGGATGCAGATGATGAATGGGATTACGGATATTTAGACGCAGTCGCAAAACTAATTGTAAAATATCCAAATTGCGGTATTTATGGAACGGCATACACCTATGTGAGAAAAAAAAAACAAATATGAAGCAGCGACAAAACTACCTGAGGGAGTTATAAAAAATTTTTTTGAAACAAAATTAAAACATAATATTATTTGGACTTCTGCTACTGTTGTAAATAAAGATATAATTCTAAAAGTCGGTGGTTTCCCAGTTGGAATGATAGGAGGAGAAGATGATTATACTTGGACGAAAATTGCAAAAGTAAGTGATGTTGCATTTATACCCAAAGCACTCGCTAACTATAATATAGAACATGGAACACTTGTCGCTCGTCTTGGGCAGCAAGATAGATCTAATAATTACTGGTACTCTCTTTTAGAACCGAACAATTATTATCTCAATGAATTCATAGCAAAAAAAGCCCTAGGTGCAGGTATAAGACAGGTTCTTGGGGGTGAAAAAGTTAATTCCGTTGAAATTGAAAAACAGTTTAATTATACCAAAATGTTTAAAAAACAATGGTATAAATTGTATTTATTAAATCGCTTACCAACCCAATTATTGAGTATTTATAGATGGTTTAAAATTTTAAAACTAAAAATCAAGTAATAACAACAATAGTTAGATGAAAATAAAAGTATTTCATATCTACATTACAATATTAATTCTCTACTATTTTGCTGAATATATCTCATTTGATCCTGACAGAGCATGGGGTGGTACAGAAATAAGCTCCAGAATGATGCTGCAGCAGTCACTTTCAGTTATATTAATATTAATTCCCCTACCAATAATATTTAGAAAATCCAAAAAAATTATAAAATCAAGATTCTATCGCACTTTCTACTTTTTTGGGTTAATTGCAATTTTATCATATGTTTATCATATATTGATTAGCAATACCTTTTCGCTATATTTCTTTGCCCAAACTTTAAAAATAATCTATTGGATTTTACCTATCTTTTGGTTTCACGAAGTGTTTATAAGCATGAGTGAACAGGAAAAAGTTAAGATTTTAAAAACATTTGTTGTTATTTATATTATTCAAACAATAGCCATACTCATTAAAGGCTATTCCTATATAAATTCAGATGATGAAATAATATATGCTTTGGGCTCTGGTATAACCTTTATTATTCCTTTGGTATTCGTTGTTTACAGTAAAAGAGTTGCTTTCTGGATATATTTAATATGTCTGGGAATAGCAATAGTTTCTCTAAAAAGAACTCCAATATTGCTTCTTATCATCTCATTCCTATTTCTTTACAGAGACATTTTCAAGGCCTTAAAGTGGTACGATATCTTATCATTTGGAATAATAGTATTAACTGGCCTAGTGAATTTTATTTCTAGGTTCTATGCATTAATAGTTGAAAGAAATGCTATTGATATAGCAAAGCAAGGATATGGTTCTGGAAGAAGTATATTTTATTTGATTATTATAGAAGAATGGAAAAAAGAAAACCTTATCAGTCAAATTTTTGGAAATGGTATTGGTAGTGTAAATGCACTGTTACTAGAAAAATATGGATTGGCAATATCAGCACACAATGGCTATCTAGATGCTTTGTATTCCTACGGGCTAATTGGGATACTTGTATTTGTTTCCATTTTCTATAGATTATTCAAAAACAAAAAGCTTGTAAAAAGATTTGCGGATAACCAATATAAAGTTTTCATAATGTTCACTTTTATGTGGCTTATTCAGAGCTTTATAACCCATGGATATTTTGGTACTAATTTTATTGCCTATTCATTCTTTATCGCCTATATTTTTTCTACAGTTGAAAAAAATCAAATTTATTGTAATGGAAAAATATCTTCCATATAATACAGCATCAATGCTTTGATTCTGTTGAAGATCTGTAATTGAAAATTCTAATGAAAAATACTAAAGGCCGTTTATTTCTATTCTGCTACAAAACAAGTGCATTTTTTTCTCGAAATAAATTTCTGAAAATTATTGGCTTTCCAATTCGTTTTGCCTACACCATATTTATTCAATGGGGATTAGGTATTGATATTCCGGATACAATTCGATTCGGAAAAAATTTCAATGTAGTTCATGGACAAGGCTTAGTTATAAACAGTAAAACAGTTATAGGGGAAAATGTTACGGTCAGACAAAATACAACAATCGGTAATGCTAAATCGGGAGGAAGATGTCCGGTCATCGAAGATAATGTGAATATTGGCGCTAATGTGGTAATTATAGGTGATATTAGGATTGGAAGGAATTCAATAATTGGTGCTGGATCGGTAGTTATCAAAGATGTTCCTCCCTTCTCCATTGTAGCTGGTAATCCTGCCAAGTTTATTAAGAAGAATATTTAGAAGAGTGAAAAATACAATTATATTTTATGGCGCAGTTCCAAAAGAAGGAGAAATACCTATTGGTGGAGGTGAAGTTGGGAATGCAAGAACTGTTGAAATCTTAAGAGAAATATATACATTGGTTTTTGTTCGAAAATATTCGCTCCCTGATGGCTCCCTGAAGAAATTAAGAAGTGTTTTCATTGTATTTTTTAACTATCTCTATTACCTACTTATATTAATCAAGTTTAAAAACAAGCGAAATTCAATTGTTCACATTTCTGGTTTCTATGAAAAAGTCATATTTCACGAATTAATATTAATTAAAACTGCTAAACTACTGAGATATAAGGTTGTTTATGAATTGCGAGGAGGAGGTGCAATATATTATTATAAAAATTATAGTAATCAGTATCGGAAACGTTTTGAATCCGCCTTAAATTCTTCTGATTTTATTTTCTCTCAAGGGAAGGAAAATTTTCCTTTTATAAATAGTATTACTAAAAAAAGAATTTTTCATTACCCCAACTATATCACATCCGAATTTATACCGGAAACGAATCCATCCAGACAATCAGAGCATATTCAATTAGTATATTTTGGTAGACTTAATAGATTTAAAAACATTGAAATAATTATAAACTCACTTAAAGAATTACATAATTTAAATATCAATGCGCACTTATCATTAATTGGGAAATTTGCATCTGAAGAGTATAAACAAAAGATTGAAAATCTAGTGTACAATTTAGATTTATCAAATAAAATCACATTTTATCCCGCTTGCAATCATATTCAACTAAAAAATCACCTGAAGAATAAACATTTTTTCATTTTCCCTACTGTACTACCTTCCGAAGGCCATTCAAATTCTCTTACAGAAGCAATGAGTCATGGTATAATTCCAATTGTTAGTGCCAATGGATTTAATGCAAGTGTTGTTGGCGATCCGAAGCTTGTGCTAAAAGAAAATACACCGGAAGCAATAACGTCGATAATAAGTATGATAATAGAAGAAGAAAAAATTACTGAATTGTCAAATTACTGCTACAAACGCATTCAGGATAATTTTACGAAAGATATAGTACTACGTAAGTTAAAGGCTGAATATGACTGTCTTTTCGATATTATCAATACCAACCAAGCGCTTAACAAATCCTAATTTTCTATTAAAAGCTAAGTAATAAATAATATGAAAGTATTAGTCTTAGGAGGTACCGGGGCAATAGGAACGCACTTAGTCACAATTCTTTCAAACAAAGGAATTGAAACCGTTGTAACATCACGTAGACAAAGAGAATCAAAAGAAAATATAAATTATGTGCTAGGAAATGCTCATGACAGTTCATTTTTAAATATTCTTCTAACTGAAAAATGGGATGCAATTGTTGATTTTATGGTGTATTCAACGCTTGAATTTAATGAACGTGTTCAATCTTTATTAAAGTCAACCCATCAGTATATTTTTCTTAGCTCATCTCGCATATTTGCATCCTCGTCAGAGCCTATAAAAGAAGATTCTCCTCGTTTACTTAATATTTGTAAGGACAATGACTATTTAAGAACAGATGAATACGGCTTAGCAAAAGCTCGACAAGAAGATATACTTAAAAATAGCGGATTATCAAATTGGACCATAATCAGACCCTCCGTTACATTTAGTGAAAATCGCCTGCAATTAGGAGAACTTGAAAAAGAACACTGGCTATACCGGGCGCTTTCAAAACGCACAGTTGTTTTATCAAGAGATATTATTACAAAATTTACTACACTAACTTATGGACTAGATGTTTCAAAAGGGATAAGTGAAATTGTTGGTAAAGAAGAAGCGTTAAAAGAAACATTTAACTTAACCGTTTCTGAATCGCACAAATGGGAGGAGATCATTTCAGTATATTTTAATGCTATTGAATTCAAAACAGGCACCAAGCCAAAAACATTGATACTTAATAAAGCTCCTATTCCTGATCGATTTGTTGTTAAATATGATAAATTATACGACAGGCAGTTTGACAATAGTAAAATAACCAAGTATCTGGACTCTAATATTTTTTCTCCAACATTGGCAGAGTTAAAACGATGTATTGAAACTTTTCTCGACTGTCCTTCTTTTTTAAATATTGATTGGAAGAAAGAGGCTTTTCTGGATAAACTTACGGGTGAATCTACACCACTTAATGAAATGAAAACAATAAAACAAAAAGTTTTGTATTTGTTATATAGATATGTTATCTCTTATAAACTGATGTATAAAATGCACCAAATAACTAGTCGCCATGGAAAATAAATATTCAAATGAACGAAACATTCAAATAGTAATTTCATTATTGAAAAGTCATGGTATAAATAAAGTTATTGCATCGCCGGGCGGTGCAAGTATGACATTTGTTGCAAGTCTTCAACAAGATCCGTTTTTTACCATGTATTCAGCTGCCGATGAAAGATCTGCAGCGTACATTGCCTGTGGTCTGTCCGCTGAAACGAATGAGACTGTAGTATTGAGTTGTACCGGAGCAACCTCATCAAGAAATTACATGCCCGGCTTAACTGAAGCCTATTATCGCAAATTGCCAATTCTGGCAATAACCTCAGGAAGAAGCACAACGACCGTTGGTCATCACATGGATCAGGTGATCGATCGAAGTGTTTTACCCAAAGATGTTGCAAAATTAAGTGTTAGTATTCCTATCGTAAAAGACAAAGAAGATGAATGGGATGCGATGATCAAAGTAAACAAAGCAATATTAGAGTTAACACACAGTGGTGCCGGACCTGTGCACATTAATTTGCCAACTACATACAGTAGAGATTTTTCAGTTAAAGAATTACCTCCTGTTCGTAAAATAAACCGCATTACCCCGCATGACTCTTTGCCTTCACTACCAAATGGTAATATTGGGATTTTTGTTGGCTCTCACATTAAATGGTCAGATGAATTAACAACAACCGTAGATCGCTTTTGTGAATCGAACAATGCAGTTGTACTGTGCGACCATACCAGTAATTACAAGGGGAAATACCAAGTGTTAATACCATTGATCGAAACTCAATCGGCATTAAAGAAGAACGATTTAGACTTATTGATTCATATTGGTGAAGTTTCCAGCTCCGGTTATAATAAAACAAGAGAAGTTTGGAGAGTTAGTGATGATGGTGAATTGAGAGACACATTCAATAAGTTAACTTGCGTATTCGAAATGTCTGAACTCGATTTCTTTAAGTATTATATTTCTAAAAATAATAATACAACACTTTTTGAAAATTATCAGGCAGAATACAACGATTTATACGATAGAATACCAGATTTACCCTTTTCCAACATTTGGATTGCAAAAAAACTATCAAAAGAACTTCCAAAAGGTTCAGTACTGCATCTTGCAATTCGAAATAGCTTGCGTGCCTGGAACTTCTTTGAGATCGATAATTCAATTGCAGCCTACTCAAATGTTGGAGGCTTTGGAATTGACGGAGGTGTTTCATCATTAATCGGAGCTTCTTTTGCTCATCCGCAGAAACTTTATTTTGGAGTTATTGGAGATCTTGCATTCTTCTACGACATGAACAGCCTTGGGAACAGACATATTAAAAACAATCTTCGCATCCTCTTAATCAATAATGGCAGAGGTCAGGAATTCCGCAATCATATAAGTATGGGTGCTATGTTTGGAGAAGAAACAGACAAGTTTATTGCGGCAGGAGGCCATTACGGTAATCAGTCTCCGAATCTGGTAAAGCATTTTGCGCAGGATTTAGGATTTGAATATATTTCTGCTTCCAATAAAGATGACTTTGAGAATGTGTATAAGAATTTCGTTTCTTCAAAAATTACTTCAAAACCTTTGCTTTTTGAAGTATTTACCAACACGGAAGAAGAAAATAAAGCCTTGAAAATGATAAGTTCTCTTACTGTTACTGGCAAACTTGTTCAATCAGCAAGAGAAGCAGTGAATGGAAAAACCTTCAATCTTCTTAAGGAATGGCGATTTCGGTCTGACCGTGCCACACATTTCGGTTGAAACCGTGCCACTTTGAGAGAAGGTGCAATTATACAAAAAATTTAATTTTCATTTTTTAAAATTCCTTTTCTCAGCGATTCA
>JBKEDN010000050.1:0-2224 GCA_047975435.1 Draconibacterium sp.
CTTCAAACCCCTAAGCCAAAGTCACTCCTAAACCGCTCAAAGTTCTCCGAACATTTTAAAGAAACTTTGAAAGAAAACCACTCCGTCTACAAAAACAAGACGGGGTTGGCCGAATGGTTACCATATATCGACGGTAATACCAGCAATTGAGCAAGGTTATAAATTCCTGGTAAATCTTGTTCATCAACATATCCGGGTAAATAAATCCTTTCCTTAAAAGGGGTATTAAGAATCTTAGCCATGAGTTTTTTGTATTTCCATCCCAATTGTCCAACAAGAACTAAATTACATTTTTCGTTGTCCTGCATATTTAATAATGAAAAGGCATCTAACAGTACCTCAATGTTTTTTTTAGGTTCTATGTTACCCACAAACAATATGAAATTCTCAGGAAGGGAATATTTCGCAGAAATCAATTCTAATTGCTTTTCTGATTTTATCGGTTTAAATCGTGGTGGGATTCCATGTTTTATTACAGATACTAAATTTGGGGGAATATCGAATCTCGACAGGACATTCTCTTTAACTTTGATAGAACCTGTAATTATCGTACCAGCCTTCTTAATTGACCGAGGAAGGAAATACCGAAAATATGCAGCATTGCCCCAACTACATAACTTAGGAAAATCGAGGGCAATTAAATCATGTATTACAACTACACTCTTTCCTCTTATAAAAAAGGGCAATATATATGACGGGCAAAACAAAGTATCGATTGCGAGTTTTTTTACAAGATAAGGAATAACAAGATGTTCGTAAAGAATCCGGAAACTCCTGATTTTACAATTTATTGGTGCGGCAATAATTGCAATGTTTTCGTTATTTATGACTTTACTTTTATGATCTTTAGGTAGAAGGACAAATAACTCTATACCGGTTTGCCCTAGCTGAGAAAACGCTATCAGAAAATTTTCCAGGTAATATTGTACTCCAGAAAACTGTTTTGAAAGTTGCAAGCCGTTTACAAGAACTCTCATTCAAACAGACTCCAATATTTGCTCGACATTTTTGATATGTCCTTCAAAACTGAATTCCTTGGAGATTGTTTCTCTCCCATATTTCCCAAATTCCGCTTTTGCCTGTGGATTTTGAATGAAAAAATTCACTTTTTTAATTATCTGGCTGATATTCATTTCTTTTATCAAGAAACCGCATTTGTTGTCCCTGATTACTTCAGCAGGGCCGCCTGTATCTGCAGCAATAACCGGGACCTGCATGGACAACGCCTCTGCAACGATTCTTCCAAATGGTTCATTTTGGGCGGTATGAATTAATAAATCTACCTTGGACAAAATTTGTCGGATGTCATTTTGGAAACTGTATACAGTGAATTTATCTTCAAGCTTTAACTCTTTTATTCTTTTGTTTAAAGCTTGGATTTTCTTCTCACCGCTTTCAGACATTTGATAAACCACCAAATGAAAATGAACTCCTTTTATTTCCTTAGAGATTCTATAAGCTATTTCTATAAAATGTTGTTGTTGCTTCCATTCAACTGCCTGCCCTACATTGGCAATGGCAAATAGAGAGTTTTCAGAAATAAGTTCGATATTCTGCAATTGGTAGTACGTGGTATCTATGCCAACATAGCATAAGGTTGTTTTGGATTTTAATAAATGTAGGTTGCCCTGAATGAACTTTGAAACACAAATTATTTTATCACAGAGAGTGAAAAAAAGTAATTTTATCATACTACCACCTACATAATCCCTGCAATGGCAAATAATTTTGACCGAAGTAAAAATTTTGAAAGTTATACAGTATGGCAATGATGTAAAAGTATTACAGTAAACTATGCCAATACCCTTCTCCCGAATTTCTTTTCTTATTAAAACAGATGTCCGTAATAGCCTAAACCATTCAATTGGATTTAAGATATGACGATAGCCAATCTTTTTTATTGGCATTGGTATAACAGAAACATTTTGGGGTACTTTTAGGGAAAGCCTACTCTTTAAAGGCAATACAACATAAACTAAAAATCTAGTTAAGTCAAGATGATTTAGCATTTGCATTAAGCTAATCTCAGCTCCGCTTATGTTTTTTGAACAACATATAAAAAGAATCTTTTGCATTAAATAACTGAACGGAATGTTCCCGATGACATTTTTAAACACAATGAATACTGGATGGATGGAATGTTAATACATATATGCTTGTTATTATTAAAATCTGTCTTTAAAATGCCAATCAGTCCTTTAAGTGGTCCTTCAAGAATTTCCAC
>JBKEDN010000162.1:0-55280 GCA_047975435.1 Draconibacterium sp.
AAGTATTTTTTACTAATTCAAGGCGGAATTGACGCGAATAGCACCAGCTATTTAAGGAAATTTCAACGCAGAAGTAGTGAAAAAGACGAATAATAGAATGATTCGATAAATTTTAAACAGTCTTTTAATATATACTCTTTTCTAACTATCTCTTGATTACCGGACCAAGATCCGTTTGATCAACTTTGATGTAGTAAACACCTGCCGGCTGATCGCCCAAATATATTTTCAGCAAAGGTGCGGTATTTTTCAGTTGTCGGACAAGTTGACCGGTAACATTGTAAACACGAATTTCCTTGTATTCTGAATCCAGTCCGGAAATTGTAACAAAATCTTCTGTTGGATTCGGATAAAGTTTTATCTCATTAACAAAAGTTGAGTTACTTCCCGGAAGTTCTCCTTTGGCAATTACACCCGATTTTTCAGAAGCATTGGCTCCCGGGATTAAAATATCCTGGCATGGCGAACCAATATTAAGTGGCTGAGTATAATGTGGCCCCCGGTAATAAGAACCCGTTTTAAAGTTCACCTTTTGTGCATAGCAAACTCCCTCGAAAAGTGTTCCAAAGGCAAATTTCACTTCGGCTTTTGGCGCATAAATCATTCCCCGGACCACCGACGAATTGAAAGCGCACAACTGCTGCCCACTGTAATTGTAAATCACATCTTCCACCGAACCGTTTTCAATCACAAATTGCAGGTTGCTCCGCCCCAGTGGTTGCCAGCTTTCAAGGTTCATTACCACGGGGCTTCCGTTTATTACAAAACGTACGGTAGCATCATTCCCAAGAAATTTCCATGAACCGATAAAATAAGTTCCACTGGTCAACACCAGTTCAGAACCTTCTGAAAGTGTAACCGATTTATAGCTTCCGGGAGTGAGTGATTCTGAACTACCTGGTGCAACAAATACGGTATTTTTCTCCGCAATTTTTGGGAAACTGACATCCGGCTCCGGATAATCAGGAATGCAGCCCGAATTTTCAGACATAGCACCGGTTAGCGTCAGCTGGGCTTTCCAGTTGGGCATTTTAATCTTTCGTGTTGTAGCAAGGTAATCGGCAACAACTTTTGATTCGCCCTGAATAAACAATTCACCTCCGAGAAAGATATCTCCTATTATTACCGATGGATCGCCTCCCTGAAGTGAGCTGTTTTCAAAAATCAGGCTACCATTTGAACCTACATTTCCCATACTCATTTCCTGGTGTTTGTCGATTTTTACTTCATCAAAACCAAAGATTACAAAATCTTCAAGGCCGGCAATTTTACTGGCTCCCAGATCAACCGAAGCAATAATGTCGTCGCCGGTAATTTCGTCGGTACACTGGTTGTAATTATTTTCAACCTCCGTTCCTATCGGGCTAACGCCATAAGCTTTGGCTGAAGAATAATAATTAACCGGATTGAAACAACCATCGTTACTCAGCGTGGCAACTTCAGGTGTAACTTTTACGAGTAACTCCACAAAAGCTTTTTCTCCGGGCTCCAAACTATTTCCGGCATCCAGCAGGTTAATATCCGAACTGCCATCATATCCAGAATTAAATGTCATCGAATCGCTGTTCAGGCACTCTACAGAAAAGTTCAGTGCATTCATAAAAGTTTCCTGAAGATCAAAATCAAGCTCAAGGTCGTTGAGTTTTACATCCCCGTCGTTTCGAATAACGAGTTTATAAACAACTGCACGTTCTCCTCCGCCCAGATTCAATTCGTCCTCCACACTTACTGATTCAATATTTATAATCGGATTTTCAGGATCGATTACAAAATTGCTCAGGCCGTATTCTGAATCCGACTGAATGTTCAGCGTATGGTTAATAATCGTTCGCTCGGCAAACTTTATGGAAGGTAATTCTTCATCAACAAGCGCAAAATCAACTGCCCCGGCAATATTCACCTCGGCAAAACGGATATCAAAACCAGCCCAGTAATCCTGACTCACCTTCGACTTTATATTTCCTTCGAGTTTTGAACTTCCACCCGCCTGGCTTGGAGTACTGCAATTTTGCGGAAACTCTGCCAAAATATACTGTCCGGCATTCAAATTCACATATCTGCCAAAACCCGAACCAGTAGGAGTATTATCCGGATTACAAACAGTGTAAGCCATCTCTAAACCGAGGTCAACGGTCAGACCAATTACAGGATTGAAATCAAACTCCATGTCCTGGTCTACTAATAATGTTGGTGCCAAATCGCCAAGATCAATACTTCCAAGCCCGCTACCAAGACTTGCACTGGTAGGAATTCCTGAATAATCGATCAACGATACCAGGTCGAAATACATATCGCTTACCGTTTTATCGCTCGCAGAAACAGTCAGCGCTTTCCCCTGATTGGCTGAAACAAAAGAAAGGTCTTCTTTCAGCACCTTGGTAAAGGTAGCTTCCATTTCAGGAATCACAGGCATTCCGGGAATAGAAGGAAGATCAGGCGGTGCGACTACAACAGTTTTCTGATTCGGAAAAGTGGCCATTGTAAAGTTGAACCCCGGAACCTGATTTACCACATCCAATGAATTCTGCGCCAATTCCAGCAAGGGAATGACAGGCCCCCACTGACAGCCAATAAGTGAATACACATCCGCATTCGGACCAAATGCATCATCACAGACTGTTAAAAAAGGAGGTAGCGTTGGAAGAGTTGGCTCAATTTTAAATCCTGTACTTTCCTTAAAATGTTTTTTATCACCACAAACTTCCAGATCAGTACCGGGAACCCCTATTCCATAACCAACCCAGGCGTCGATTCCAAAGTTGGCCCTAAAATACAGGTTGTCAAGAACTGGCCCGAGTTCATGCGAAAAAACCGGTGGTGTAATTCTAAACTGATTTTCGGATGCTGCATTTAGTACAGTCCAGTTTGTCTCGATTTTAATTGTATCTCCACAGGCAAACGTATTTGCTGCCGGGTAAACAACATTCACGCTCACCGGATAACGAACGGCAATGTCGGCATTGCCCACATTCTTAATGTCATAATACACTCCTAAATCAACTCCTGCGCTTGCATCAAAAAAAGGCTCAATTCCGGAGCAAAAGAATGATACTCCGCCAATCAGGTCTGTCATCCAACCTGGTATATTTATCCCGGCGGCGGCCAGAATATTTTTGATGATACTTGAACCAAGATCAGAACTGTAGGTCGCCCCAAAGTGCTGAACCATTTGAATACGCGACCCCAGATTTGGAGTAGGATCAAGTTGAACACCGTTAAAATCCTCCCTTATGTCAAGAAAGGAAACAGTAGTAGTTTTTTCTCCGGGTATTTGCGCGGAAACACCTCCGGCAGTTATCGAGAAGATAACAAACGTTAATAACCATACAATAGCACGCACGTTTACACGCACTTTGTGTTTTTCAGGTAAAAATTTGTTCATATTGTTAATATTTAGGAATTCGGTACAACAAATTACAACTTATCTTAAATAAAGACAAGTTTGTCCTAAATATTATTTTGAATGTCCGTAGTCAATCATAATAGTATCAAGCCTAATTTCTGATATACTGAATTTCAATAGGGATTTTCAGCAGTGGACGGCTTCCATAAAAAATTGGTAAATTTCATTGAATAGGTATATCAGATTTTTAGTTTGAATATCTCTGCGTTTTTATTTCGATTGATTTTTGAGGGCAAAATTGATTTTAACGGCATAAGTTTTCAATAATTCAGGGATTTTAGAGGTGGTATTTGTTTCTTAGGCAGCCTGCTTTGTTGATAGCAAAACAGACACTCCCAAAATAAAAAATCCGGAGAGCATTGCTTCCGGATTTTGATATTTTTTTAGGTCTCTATCTTTCGTTTTCCTGATTTACTTCTATTCTCCGTACTTTACTCCCCGGATAAACTTTCAGGGCCTCCTCTAAAATTTTGAGTGATTTTGCCAGGTCCTCTTTCTTTAACACATAGGCAATCCTCACTTCGTCCTGCCCCCGGTCGGGCACAGTATAAAAACCCGATGCAGGAGCCAGAAATATGGTTTGTCCTTCATACTGAAAATCAGACAACAGCCACTCGCAAAAGCGATCTGAATTATCAACCGGCAAACGAGCTACCGTATAAAATGCACCCATCGGGATCGGAGAATAAACGCCATCGATACGATTCAATCCGTCGATAAGAAACTTACGGCGATTAACGTACTCGTTGTAGTTGTTGAGCATGTAATCAGGATCGGCATCGAGCGATGCTTCCGCAGCAATTTGTCCGATCAGCGGCGGACTTAAACGCGCCTGACAAAACTTCATCACGTTCTTTTTAACAGCTTCGTTTTTTGTAATTAATGCGCCAATACGTAATCCGCACTCGCTGTAACGTTTTGATACCGAATCGATCAGCACCACATTCTGTTCTATCCCTTCAAGATGAAAAGCCGAAATATAAGGTGCTCCTGTATAACAAAATTCGCGGTAAACCTCATCAGAAAAAAGATACAGATCATACTTTTTGATCAGGTCGCGAATGGCGTTCATTTCCTGTTGCGTGTATAAATATCCGGTCGGATTGTTCGGGTTGCAGATCATAATCCCCTTGGTTTTCGGGGTAATCAGTTTCTCAAATTCCTCTACCGGGGGCAACGAAAACCCTTCTTCGATATTGGCAGCAATAGAACGGATTTTTGCTCCGGCAACAATCGCAAAAGCCTCGTAGTTGGCATAAGCCGGTTCAGGCACAATAATTTCATCACCCGGATCGAGACAACTTATAAACGCAAAAGTTACCGCCTCGCTTCCCCCCGAGGTTATAATAATGTCTTCAGTTGCAACATCAATATTGAATTTATGATAATATTTTGCCAGCTTCTGCCGAAACGACAAAATTCCTTCACTGGGTGTGTATTCCAGAATCTTTCGATCAATATTCTGAATTGCCGCCAGTGCCTCTCTCGGAGTTGGTAAATCGGGCTGACCGATGTTCAGATGAAACACTGTTATTCCTTTCTCTCTGGCTTTCTGAGCCAATGGAGCTAATTTCCTGATGGGTGAATCAGGCATTATCCTTCCCCTGTCTGATACTGTCGGCATTTTTAATTAAATTACAAGTCAGCAAATATAATTCTATCAATCTGAAAACAATAGCGATTAAAAATTTTCAATTTAGAATGTTATTGCAAATTTAACTTCCAAGTTAACAACACATTAATAACCAGAAAGTTTATACATTAACAAACCATTAAATCATGAAGTTTTATCATGTTTTTATAAATACTCTCTGTCTAATTTTGGAGTCGAAATTCTTAACAACAAAAAACATTTCAGATATGATTATTGGCGTACCAAAAGAAATCAAGAATAACGAAAACCGTATTGCCCTGACTCCGGCAGGAGCAGCTGAGCTTGTAAAACGTGGTCACGAAGTTTACGTTCAGGCAGGTGGTGGCAACGGAAGTGGATTTCCGGATGAAGATTATACGGCAGCGGGGGCAAAAATGCTCCCTACAATTGAAGACGTTTACGGCATTGCCGAAATGATCATCAAAGTAAAAGAGCCGATCGAACCGGAATACAAACTGATAAAAAAAGGCCAGATACTTTATACCTATTTCCATTTTGCATCGGGCGAAGAATTGACCAACGCGATGCTCGGAAACGGATCGGTTTGTTTAGCCTACGAAACTGTTGAATTGCCCGACCGCTCACTTCCCTTATTGATTCCGATGAGCGAAGTTGCCGGCCGTATGTCGGTTCAGGAAGGCGCTAAATACCTCGAAAAAACTTTCGGAGGCTATGGCGTTTTGCTGGGTGGTGTTCCTGGTGTCCTTCCGGCTAAAGTATTGGTTATTGGTGGCGGAATTGTAGGAACCGAAGCCGCAAAAATGGCCGCCGGTTTAGGTGCCGACGTAACCATTATGGATGTTTCGCTGAAACGCCTGCGCTACCTCGACGACATTATGCCGGCCAACGTAAAAACCATGATGAGCAATGATTACAACATTCGTGAAATGGTTCAAAAGCACGATGTAATTATCGGAGCAGTCCTGATTCCGGGAGCAAAAGCGCCACATTTGGTCACCAAAGATATGCTAAAGACCATGAAACCGGGAACGGTTTTGGTTGACGTTGCCGTTGACCAGGGCGGATGTTTCGAAACCACAAAAGCAACTACGCATGCCGATCCTACTTTTGTTATCGACGATGTGCTGCATTACTGTGTGGCCAACATGCCGGGTGCAGTACCGCGTACTTCTACCATTGCACTCACAAATGCAACTTTGCCTTACGCCATTCAAATTGCTGAAAAAGGCTGGAAACAGGCTTGTATCGAGAGCGAACCGCTGCGCAAAGGGTTAAATGTTGTAGATGGCAAAGTGGTTTACAAAGGTGTAGCCGAAGCTTTCAACCTTCCTTACCACGAAGTTAGTTCAGTGCTTTAAAAAAACCTGACAATATATTCTCAAAGGGCCTTCCCCGGATTTCGGGGAGGGCCTTTTTATTTGTGCTAATCCGGCAAAAAAGAATATTGTATATTTAATCCTCAAATGCATTCGAAATGAACAAAACCAGGGAAAAACTCTACGAAATAATTTTTGAGGCCGATACGCCTGCCGGGAAACTGTTTGATGTTGTTTTGCTGGTTATTATCCTCATCAGTGTGGCACTTGTTATGCTCGAAAGTGTTCCGGGTATCCGCACAAATTACCGCCCGGCTTTGCACATCATGGAATGGACAATTACAGGAATTTTCACTCTCGAATACCTGCTGCGTATTGCAATTGTGCGGAAACCATTTCGATACATCTTCAGCTTTTACGGCATTATCGATTTTCTGTCGGTTATCCCAACTTATGTAGGGCTGTTTGTGCTTGGTTCGCACAGCCTGGTTGTGATCCGCATTTTACGCATGCTCCGGGTTTTCAGAATACTGAAATTAAGCCGCTACACTTTAGCCGGGCGAACACTTGCACGTGCGATCTGGAGCAGCCGCGAAAAAATCGGCGTATTTATCTTCTTTGTAATTATTCTGGTAATTGTGGTTGGCACCGTAATGTACATAATTGAAGGCGAAGCGAACGGCTTTACCAGCATTCCGCAAAGCATTTACTGGGCCATTGTTACCTTAACTACGGTTGGTTACGGCGACATCAGCCCACAAACCCCGCTGGGACAACTCATGGCAAGCATTGTAATGATTATGGGTTATGCTATTATTGCCATTCCAACCGGCATTGTAACGGCCGAAATTATTAATCCTTCGCACAAAACCAATACACAGGTTTGCCCCAATTGCCTGCACGATAAACACGACGACGATGCGGTGTTTTGCAAAAAATGTGGGGCAAAAATCAATCCGGCGGGCAAAACATAACACCTTCAATTAACAAAGCCAAAACATTTGTGGATATTTAAATGTATCATTTCTGAAAGCTCTGATATTGAATTTCTATTTTTACGAAATAAATAGCGATACCTTCACTCGGAGTGAGAGTTTCGCTAAAAAGAATTAAAGAAACATGAGGCAGTATTTGGATTTATTGGACACTATTCTGGAGAAGGGAACGAAGAAGGAAGATCGCACGGGAACAGGCACAATCAGCCGGTTCGGACATCAAATGCGTTTTGATTTGAGTGAAGGATTTCCGATGGTAACCACAAAAAAACTGCACCTGAAATCGATTATTTATGAGTTGCTTTGGTTTCTGAAAGGCGATACCAACACAAAATACCTGGTGGATAACGGTGTACGTATCTGGAACGAATGGGCCGACGACGACGGAAATCTGGGCCACATTTACGGTTACCAGTGGCGCAGCTGGCCAACACCCGATGGAAAACACATCGACCAGATCAGCCAGGTGATTGAGGCAATCAAAAACAATCCCGATTCGCGCCGACACATTGTAAGCGCCTGGAATGTGGGCGAACTCGATAAAATGAACCTGCCACCCTGCCACATTCTTTTCCAGTTTTATGTGGCCGACGGGAAACTTTCGTGCCAGCTCTACCAACGCAGCGCCGATGTATTTTTAGGCGTACCTTTTAATATTGCATCGTATGCTTTGCTAACCATGATGATGGCCCAGGCATGCGGGCTGCAACCCGGCGATTTTGTACACACTTTTGGCGACGTACACATTTATTCGAACCACATCGACCAGGTAAAACTTCAGCTGACACGCGAACCTTACCCACTTCCTGCAATGAAAATCAACCCGGATATAAAAAGTATATTCGATTTTAAATTCGAAGATTTCGAATTAGTAAATTACCAGTCGCACCCGCACATTAAAGGCGTTGTTGCCGTTTAAATCTTTCAAAAAATGATTCATAAAAACATTTCGATAATAGTAGCCATTGCCGAGAATTTTGCCATCGGTAAAAACAACGACTTACTTTTTCATTTGCCCAACGACCTGAAACATTTCAAGGAAATTACATCGGGACACACCATAATTATGGGAAGAAACACTTTGTTGTCGTTGCCGAAATGGCCACTGCCAAACCGCCGGCACATTGTAATTACCGATAAAAAAGATGATGTTTTTCCGGGCTGCGAAACGGTATTTTCGATCGACGAAGCCATTGAAAAAGTGAAGGGCGAAGATGAAGCTTTTATTATTGGTGGCGGAATGATTTACCGGCAGTTTTACCCGGTGGCCGGAAAACTTTACCTCACACTTGTGCACAAACCTTTCGATGCCGATGTTTATTTCCCCGAGATCTACTATTCAGAATGGGAAGAAGCGGCGCGTGAAGATTTTCACGACGAAAAGAATAACTTTGATTATTCTTACTTAGATTTGGTACGAAAATAATTCGCCCACATCCTGCCTTCAAGGATGAAAAGTTCTAAAAATATTCGAAATAATGACCAAAAACTTTTTCCTTGCACTGATTATGATTTGCAGTGCTTTCTATTGTTCAGCCCAAAAACAAGCACTCCTTCACTTAAAATACGAAGAGAATTATACGCCCACTTACAACGAAGTAATTGAAATGTTCAGCCTGCTTGATGCGAGCTACGAAAACGCAAAGCTTGTTGTTAGTGGCACCACCGATATTGGAAAACCTTTGCACACTTTTATTATTAACGCTGAACCTGTTTTCGATGCTGAAACAATAAAGGAACAAGGTAAATCGGTACTGCTGATCAACAACGGCATTCACCCGGGCGAGCCGGAAGGAATTGATGCCAGTCTGCAATTTGCCGACGACATATTGCGCAACAAAAACGACATGAAAAAGTGGCTTAAAAATACGGTGATCGTCATTATTCCGGTTTATAACATTGGTGGACATTTAAACCGCGGACCTTACAACAGGGCGAACCAGGCAACTCCTTACGAAACCGGATTCCGCGGAAATGCCAGGAATCTCGATCTAAACCGCGACTTTACCAAATGCGATTCAAAAAATGCGCTTTCATTCAACAAGATTTTTCAGGAATGGGATCCGGATGTTTTTCTGGACACGCACACTACAAACGGTTCCGATCATCAATACAGCGTCACCTGGATCACACCGTTTCCCGATTATTTTCCGCCGGTTCAGGAAGATTTCTTACGCACTGAAATGATTCCCGAAATGTTCAAAAAAATGGATGCAGGTGAATACAAACTTACGCCCTATGTTAATTTGATAGCGCATGATCCGAACGCCGGTATTTTACTCTGGCAGGATTCGCCGCGCTACTCTTCGGGATATGCCAGCCTGTTTAACAGTTACGGAATGATGACCGAAAACCACGTGTACAAGCAGTTCGCCGACCGTGTAAAATCATGCTACCAGTTTATTACCGCGCTTACTGAATTCACTTCGGAAAATTCAGAAGAAATTATTGCCAGCCGTCAACAGGGAAACAAAGAAATGCTGGTAATGAAAACATATCCAATCATTTACGAGGTTGATACTACACAGTATTCTACTTTTGTTTTTGATGGTTACGAAAGCAGCGAACAGGTGATTGACAAAGTAAGCGGCCTGCCGCGCTTTGGTTACGACCGCTCGAAGCCGTATTCCAGGGAAATTCGCTATTACGATGTTTACAATACGGTTGACGAAATAAAAATTCCGGAGTATTACATTCTTCCGCAAGCCTGGAGTGCTGTTATCGAACGCCTGCTGCTAAACGGAGTGGAATTCAAAACGCTCGAAAAAGATACGATAGTGGAAGTTGAAGTAGATTATATCGACGAGTTGGGGACCATGAAAAGACCGTTCAACGGGCATTATTTTCACAACAAAGTAACTACGCGTCAGGAAATTCAGAAAATACAGTATTATGCCGGCGATCTGGTAATTCCGGTGCGTCAGCAAAAAATGAAATACCTGCTGGAAATGCTTGAGCCCCGGGCAATGGATTCATTCTTCCGCTGGAACTTTTTTGATGCGATACTCGATCAGCGGGAATATTTCTCGTCGTATGGCTTTGAAGAAAACGCACTGAAATATTTGAATGAACATCCGGAATTCAAAAAAGAATTTGAGGAAAAACGTGCATCCGATCCGGAGTTTGCGAAAAATCACCGGGCTCAATTGTCATTCATTTACAACAACACCGAATGGGCCGAAAAAACCTTTAAACGTTATCCGGTTGCCCGGATTTATTAAATATGAAGATCACCCTGTCATTCTGAACTTGTTTCAGCATCTAATTTCTTTGAATAAGAACCTGAAACAAGTTCAGGTTGACGGACAATTCAACATTTCCAGTATTTACTGTTAATCACATCAGTTCTGCTCAATAAAGCCACGAAGTAAACAAAGAAAACGATGCAGTTAATTTCTTCAACTTTGTGTCGTGACGTTCTTTGTGTTAGCCTGAAACTAAAAAACCCTTAAGAATTGGGCTTCCTAAGGGTTTCCTGTTTTCAAACACGAATGAATTCTAATCTTCCGAATCCATAATTTCGGTTTGCATTCGTACTGAATCCTCGTGAATCAGCTGAAAAAGGATCTTCACAAAAGTTTCGTCCAGGTTCAGGCTGTTACCCACATTTATACGGTTCTCCATCAACTGCGACCAGCGATTGATTTGCAGCGCCGTTACGTTATTCTCTTTTTTATACCGACCGATTTCTTTTACGATCTCCACCCGCGACGATAACATTTCGAGCAGCTCTGAATCAATGGCATCGATGCGGTTACGCAACATATCCAAACGGTTTTCAAAATCAGGATTGTTGGCCGATTCATAACGAATTACCAGTTTATCCAACATTTTACCAAGGTCGGCAGGCGTAAGTTGCTGTGCTGCATCGCTCATGGCACACGAAGGATCGATGTGCGATTCTACCATCAGCCCTTCCATGCCCATATCGAAAGCTTTTTGCGAAATCTCGTAAAGGTATTCACGTTTTCCGGCAATGTGGCTCGGGTCGCAGATAATCGGCAGGTTTGGCACGTTACGGCGTAGCTCAATCACGGTTTTCCAGTTGGGATAGTTGCGGTATTTTGTTTCGCGGAATGGCGTAAAGCCCCGGTGGATAGCCACAATGTTTTTAATGCCGGCCTGGTGAATACGCTCTACGGCACCCATCCACAACTGCGCATCGGGATTCACCGGGTTTTTGATCATCACCACGGCATCAGAACCTTTCAGCACATCGGCAATTTCCTGCACCACAAAAGGGCTTGCAGTAGAACGGGCGCCAATCCAGAGCACATCCAATCCGGCTTTCAGGGCTTCTTCGGTATGTTGTGCGTTGGCAACTTCAGTACCTACCGGCAAACCGGTTTCTTCGCGTACCTTTTTCAACCATTCCAAACCGATTGATCCAACTCCTTCAAACGATCCCGGGCGTGTTCTGGGTTTCCACACTCCACCACGGTAAACAAATACACGTTTGTCCTGTGCTAAAAGACGGGCAGTATCTAAGGCTTGTTTTTCCGATTCGAGGCTACATGGCCCCGCAATAAGCAAAGGGTTGTCAATATTTGGCAACCAGGCTTTAATCGGATTAATGTCTAATTTCAATGTCATGATTATTTTGTATAAAGTTTTGTTATCGTTTCTTCATTTTTTACCAGATGAGGGGTATCGCCGGCAAGAATACTTCTGATTCGGTTGGCACTTTCAATCAGTTTCCACATCTTTTCATCGTCTTCTTCTTTCATGCAATCCCTGAATTCCTTCAGGTGTTTGATATAAACATTCAGGGCTTCAACAACGTAAGTGCGATTTTGTTGAAAAATAGGATGCCACATGGTACCGACACTTTTGGCAAGCCGCACAGTGGAGCGAAATCCACCGCTTGCCAGATCAAAAATAATGCTTCTGTCTTCTTTCGCCTGAACAGCGTTTGCCAGCGCAAAAGCCGCAGCGTGTGGTAAATGCGAAACAAAGGCGGTGCTGTGGTCCTGCTCATCTGCGGTCATGTATGCGATATCCATTCCCAGGTTCTGAAACAATTTTTCAATAAGAGCAATATGTTGCGGCCCGGAGTTCTCCTGATCACAAATTATCGCAATCTTCCCCCTGAATAAATCTTCCTGAGCAGCGGTTGGCCCTGAGTTTTCGGTACCTGACATCGGGTGGGCAGCAACATAGTTCTTCCTTCGTTTATGATCGGCTACCGAATCAACCAAAGCCTTTTTGGCCGATCCCATATCTGCCACTGTGGTTCCACTTTCAATCCGGTCAAGGATTAAGGGCAAAACAGCCAGCGTTTTATCAACCGGAATGGCAATCAGCACCATATCGGTTTCGCTGACAGCCTCTTCGAGTGCGGCCACACGGTCAACCAAACCAAGTTCAAGCGCTTTGGCTGCATGATCTTTATTGGCTTCAACACCAATAAGCTCGGTTGCAAAACCCGATTTCCGAAGGTCTTTGGCCATCGAACCTCCAATTAATCCCAGCCCAATAATTGTTATTCTCATTTTGAATTATTTTTATAAAAAAAGGCCCCGAATTTCTTCGAGACCTTTCTGTAACATATCTTTCGTTTTTAACAATACCCTACTTCCTGATCCCGATTTGTGAACCAAAATAAAAATAGAAGTAATAAAAGCAATTGTTAAAACTTGTCTGCATCATCTAACTTTTGTGTCAACAAATATAGGCATATATTTTAAAAATGAAATCCCGGCTGTCATTTTGCTTAAAATTATTAAGCAGAACGAGGTAAAATTAGTTTTTAATTAACTTTTTTGAAAGTACCGGTTTCCCGTTTTCACTCACCCTTAGCAGAAACATTCCACTTGCCTGTTCCTGTAAATCAATTTGTTCTGAATATTGTGTCCAAATATTATCAGCGTGTTTTGAATAAATATTACGCCCAAAAGAATCGAATATCTCTATCTGCACATTTACCAAGGCTTCTTTTGAATTAATTTCAACATTAAAAACATTAGTGAAAGGATTTGGATAAACATTTACACTTCCGGGCGACAGTTTTGTTACCGGTGCAGACACCGGTTGTTGTATCACCAAATTATCAATCGTCCATCCCCAACCTGTAGCATACGGATCGGAATACAAACGAAAACGGATGAGAATGGTGTCGCCGGGTACAAACACTCCATTCTCTACCAGCGAAATTTCATGTTTTACAAACCAGTCCTCCTGTCCCACTGCCTGCGATACATTGCTAATAATACTTTTTCGGTAATTTTGCAGCCAGGTTGTATTTAAACTGGCATCGTAACCACCACTTAACTCAATCCAGGTTTGGCCCGTGTCTTTGCTTCCTTCTACAACAACATAATCCCAAAGCTGAAATTCACCATAATCATCCAAACCTCCGGGTTCAACCAAAACCACTTCGTCAAAGGTCATTTCCCCATCTTCCTGTATAATAACCGGATGCTTCAGAAGCGTTGAAAAATTTAAGTCTTTATTATCTTCGTTGGAACTGAGATACGGATGAGAAGACTGCAAGGCATTGTCTGAAAAATTATCCGCGGTATAAATGCTAAAATCAGAAATTATAAAATCAGGTGTTCCTGTATTAAAGTCATTTGTATAATGTGTTACCGGATCAAAAATCTGCTCCACTTTAAACTCCAGCTGCCCATCGGGCGGATAAATAGTTTGATTTTTGCTGGAAGAGGCATCGTTTGTCACAATCTCGTAACTCACTACATCGCCGTCATTTAATCCTTCATAATCGAAATTAAAAATACCACCATAAGTTGTCCCGTCAAGCAGGTTCAGCCCAAAGGACTGTTGAGTAGCCCCATTGACCGAATAATTAACAAAAACGGTATCAACACCAAGGTTATCATCCACATCCGCATTAATTTCTAGCGAATTTCCCGTATCCCAAAAATACGGAATGGGATTATGCGTGATCACCGGAGCTATTGAATCGGTTCCAAAAACAACCGTATGAAAAACCTCCGGGGCATTCCATGGAGAAGTTCTGACACGCCCTTTCACATCAGATGTCACCACATAATATTCAACACTATCTGTTCCTTCGTTAACCTGTAAAGTGGCTGTATATTCATTTTCGTTACCGGTTGACAATAGTGGCAGCGTATCCCGCTGAGCAGAAAAATTATCTGTAGAATAAACCACAAATGAAGCATTCTCCGGGATATCGTAATAACTATCAATGGTGATATCGAAATCCAAAGGAGCAACTTGCTCTTTGTCCTTTACCTTCGAATGATGCAGAATCAGGTTGGTCCAGCCCACATCCTCCATAATCCCCTGTGCCAAGGGCCCCGGGTTATGATTGGCCTCTCCACTTGATACTGCGTGTGTCATTAAAGCATTTGCTGTTCCGGCACCGTAAGTACCATCATCTAAATGATATACACTGGAACCATCGGAAAAAGTTGCAGGAGCATACAAACCGGGAAGAAGACCGGTCTCCGAACTTTTAGCTACCGGGCTGTTTGCAAATAAAGACCCGGATACCAAAGCATTTTTTAATGCTACTGACGGATTTCCAAAGTAATCTGTATTCAGCAATTGTTTTCCTTCAGCCTGCTCAACCATTAAATCAAATGAAGCGTAAGTTCCTATGGGCAAACCAACCCCTCCGTAAGAACCATAGCTGCCGTTCACAAAAAAGAAACCAAAGAATCCCAGGCCATGAGCTATCTCGTGCAGCGCCACAGTAACAAGATCATATTTTCCTGCCGGAGTATCTCCGTCAATTCCATAATACCAGTCAACTTCGCTGCCAAAGTAGGCTAATACATCGTAGCGTCCGTTACCGTTAAGCTCCTGTTTTGCGATTTTCTCGGCAACTGCCACTGCATAGTAACATCCCGGGTACGGAGTATCTGGGAAATCAGTATAATATGCTTCGGGGCCACAACTGGCCAATGTAAGCTCATCAAATCCGCCGTACCATCTGGCATAAATATGAATGGGAATTTCTGATTCGAGAATGGTTTCCCAAATACCAACAGCATGTTCGAATGCGACCTTTGCAGAATCAGGAAAACCGTTATAGGTGACAACTATATCGCATTTAGGTTCTGACGATTTAAGCCGGTACTCCAGTGGTGGAGGAACAAAAGATTTTTCACTTTTCCCTGATATCTTACAGACCGGAAATGGAATTTTCACTTCTTTGGGAATATGCTTAATCTGCCCTGTTGCAAGCAGCATCAACCCGCCCAAAAGTCCTGTCAAAAGAGCTCGTTTCATTCGTTTAAAATTTTATAATTACCGGTTAATGAGTTAATTAAAAATTTAAAAATCATGTTCGTTTCATCATCCTTCAATTGTATTTGTTACATAACCTTCCATATCAACAAAAGTTCGATTTTAAAAATGTAAAACAAATATATTACAGTTAAATCTCAAAGAGCCAGACAAAAAATGCCGGAATATTTATCCCGGCATCTCCTAATTTAAGGTTGTAATACCAATCATCTAATATTCTAACCTTTGCGCTTTTTTCTTCGACACTAATCTTAGTAAAACTACTATAGAGGTTACAAAACCTACAACTGCTGCGACAAATGCAATAAGTAATAAACTTTTCATAGGATTAAATTTTTTATTCGAAAGGCATCGTATGAAATTTGCATGATTTAATCATTTCAATTGGTGTAAATTCCATTTTAATGCTCATTTCACGGTGTTAATTTTTTATAATTTTTTGATTGATTGTCAATGCCTGATTATCCGTAATGCTTGCAAGGTAAACACCGGGTGCAACATCCGGAAGATCAATTTTTATTCGTTGGTCGTAATTCGCCATTCGCGTTTCACGATATATGGTTTTTCCGCTAAGGTCTCTCACAATTACATCTACATCGGATCCCATTGTTTCCAGTCCGTCGATATAAATGCTGTTTTGAAATGGATTTGGATAAACTTTAACATCTTCTTCTGCTAAAATCTCATCTGCTGCGGTTGTAATATTCTGGATCGAAAGATTATCGATTGCCCAGCCCCAACCGGTTACGGCAACATCAGAGGCCAGCCTGAAACGGAACAACACTGTATCTCCTGCTTCAAACGGTGTATTATAGGTGAGGTTAATATGCTGATGCAAAAACATATTTTCGGCGCCACTGGCTTCAGAAACAGTACTTTTCAATGCATTGCTGAAATGAGATTCCCACAGCTCGTCGGCTCCCGAGTCGTAACCATCAATTAGCGGCAACCAGCTTTTCCCGCCATTCTTGCTGCCCTCAATAATCACATAATCCCAAAACTTATCCTCGGTGTAAATCGTTCCCTTTTCTCCGGGCTCAACCAAAACCACCTCATCAAAACTCATTTCACCGTTTTGTTCAATAATAATCGGATATTTTAACTGGGCAATCAGATTATATTTTTGGTTCTCAATACTTGATTCGGGATAAGGGCTAACGGTATGCAAAACCCCTGATGAAAATCCTGATGGCCTGTTCATTTCAAAATCAGAATATTCAAAATCGTTATTGGTATCATCAAAATTGGAAGCATAGCCGCTAACAGGTTTTTGTGCTTCAGAAATATCCACATTGTAGTAGCCGGAGGTTGGCAAATATCTTTTGTTTCCTCGTGCAGTTGCGTCCAATGCCAAAACACGGTATTCAATATCATCATTTTCGGTTAAACCTCCCGGAAGAACAAGCTCTCCGGTGTAAGTATCCTGACCTTCCAAAGCCAGCATATAAGGTTCCTGTGTTTGTCCGTTAATTTTATATTCTACCTGAACGGATTTTATTCCAACGTTATCAGTAGCGATAGCACTCAGGTTCAAAACAGGATTGGTGTTCGATAAAATTTTTGAAGGATTGTGTTTTAAGGTCGGTGCATAATAATCGTCACCAATCGTAAATTTGTATTTTCTTTCGGGTGCTCTGTCAGGACAGGTAAATGCCATATCTCCGGTAGTGGTGGCCGAATAATAGTAGTAAATTTTTCCTTTTTTGTTGTTAAGCGGCGCTTCACCTTCAAATTTCTGAGTTGTTTTGTTGTATTTCAGCGAAACAGTGTTTGAAGTGGCAAAGTTATCTGTAGAGTAGAAAAATTTTACAGATGCACTGTCAATTTTTAACTCACTGCTTACTTCAACTGAAACCGGCAGTTTTTCGCAAACCTCTTCAAAGTCTTTTATAACCAGACCATCAACGGTAACCGACTTCCAACCAAACTCTGCCAGAATACTTAATGTCTTATCTCCCGGGTAATGAATCGCTTCGCCTTTAAATACATAAGGGCTCATCAATGCATTTGCATCACCGTTTTCAAAACCACTTTCGTTGTAATGATAAATGCTGGTTCCATCATTCCAGTTACCGGGTGCATAAACTTTCTGATGATCTGTTCCGTCGTTCCTTTTAATATTTAGTTGCCCTGAAATAAGAGCATCTTTTAATGCTGAAGACGGGATGTCGAAATGTGAATGATCACACAGCGATTGCCCGTTATTGTAAATGTACAAGTCGTAAATACTTGGTAAGTGATTACTGCTGCTTAAAGTTCCAATGCCATTACTTACATTGTAAAAACCGGCAAAACCTAATCCGTGCACAATTTCGTGCAATGCAACCGTAACAAAATCGTATTCCGAAGCCGGGCCGTCGCCATCGGTCCCGAGATACCAATTTATCCCACTGTTGAATGTACAAACGATGTCCGCTTCAGATCCGTTCAATTCAGAACCTGAAAGTTTTTCGGCCAGTGCCACCGGATAATACACGTTTGACAAGCGTGCCCCGCTAAAATTTTTATAAAAAGAAGATGGAGAACTTTGTGCCAATACATTCGTCCCCAACGATGTCCATTTAGCCTGAACTTTAATCGGAACATCGGATGCAATCAGGTTTTCATATATTGAAAGCACATACAAAAATGCAGGTTTTGCATTTTCGGGAAAGTTTACGAACTCTACCTGAAAATCAGATTGTGACACCGAACCCGACTTGAGATTCATCTCAGCAGGTGGTGTGAATGATTTTCTAATTTCTTCTGAAGCGATGTTTACCGGTGCATTTACTGTGGTAATTCTCTCCGGTTTCTGCTTCTGTGCCCAGACATTGCAAGCGCCAGCAATTGCCAGGACGGTGATTAAAAAGCGTCTCATTACAACTTAAATTAGGTTAATACTATTAGCCTAATCAGGTTTCGATAAAGCGAGCTTACAGTTAGCCCTCAAACTGCACAATAACGACAACACACGAATCACTCTGAATTACCGGGTTTGTATTGTAATTCAGTGGGTTTGTAAATTCGAATCTGCCTCCTGCACAATTCTACTTCCAACTAAAGCAAAGAACAAAAAGTTTCGAACGTTGAAACATTTTGAGTGGTACTACCTGGATTTAACGGTAAAGCTTCATCTCGACTCAATCAGGGTTTGTATCGCACTCACAAATTCCAATCGTCTTCGGTTGAAACGTTAATTCTTGCCGAGCCAATAAAACATAATTCGGGCAATGAAACTGTTTATCCGGTTTAAGCGCAAAGATTAAAACAGAACCGGTGGGTTTGTAAAACAGCAACGCGCCAAAACATGTCTGTTAACTCTTGAAAGCGAAAATAAAAGCTCTTGATTTAATTTGATGATTGTTGTGAAAATCAAAAGCGTCAGCCAAAGAACGGTTTTACATTTATGGGTTTGTGATGGTAAATGTAGGTATTATTTTGATTAATGCAATTTTTTTTTCATAAGTTTAGCCAAACAATAAAAATAGCAACTACAAATTTTATGAGTTTTTTATCAACAGCCTTACTCTCTATAACTGTGCTCCTTAGCATTCCAGGCAATAAAAAAGACCAAGAGCCCTACAAAGAAGATCACCGTCCGCAATACCATTTTACGCCCGAGAAAAACTGGATGAATGATCCCAACGGCTTGGTTTATTACGATGGAGAATACCACCTTTTTTACCAACACAATCCAAAGGGAAACGAATGGGGTTACATGCACTGGGGGCATGCCATCAGCACCGATCTTGTACACTGGGAAAATTATCCGGTTGCCCTTTATCCTGACGATAACTCTGAAGATAAAGTAAACTGCACAGCCTTTTCAGGGTCAGCCATTGTTGACGATAAAAACCTTCTGGGCAAACAACAGGGAAATACCAAAACCCTGGTTGCTTTTTACACCAGTCAGCACTGCGGACAACGAATTGCATACAGTACCGACAAGGGACGGACATGGGAGAAATACGAAAACAATCCGATTATTCCCTGGGATGAAAACGATGATGCCCGCGATCCAAAAGTGATATGGCACGAGCCTACACAAAAATGGATAATGGTATTATACCGGAAAACTTCAGAAAACGACAATTCGAAAGGAATCTCGTTTTATACTTCCGAGAACCTGATCGACTGGGAGTGGAAAAGTCATATTCATGGTTTTTATGAATGCCCCGATCTGGTAAAATTTAAGGTAGAAAACAGGCCGGAAGAAACCATTTGGGCACTTTTTGATGGAGATGGAACCTACCTTTTCGGGAAATTCGATGGTGAGAAATTCACTCCGGTTTCAGGAAAAATGAAAAGCGACTGGGGAAAAAACTATTATGCCACACAAACATGGAGCAACATTCCCGCGGCCGATGGAAGAATTATTCAAATTGCCTGGATGAAAGGAGGCGAATACCCGGAAATGCCATTCAACGGACAGATGACCTTTCCGAGCGAATTAACGGTCCGGCATTTCCCAACAGGTTATAAATTAATCAGAACTCCCGTGCACGAGATTGAGTCTATTCAGAAAAAGATTCTTGAAGTAGCAGATAAAAATGTGATTCCGGGGATTAACGACAACAAAGCAAAAAAAGCATCAGGAGATTGCTTGCGGATCGTTGGGGAATTTGACCTGAAGACATCAGACAATTTTGGATTTATGGTAAGAAATAGCACCAAAAGCCCGGGAACAGAAATCCTGTACAATGTGAAACGTGGAACACTTTCAGTAATGGGCGTAACGGTTCCGCTGCCTCCGGTTAACAACAAATTAAAACTGGACATTTTACTTGATCGTACTTCGATAGAGGTTTATGCAAACGATGGACAAACGGTTGTTTCAAATTGCTTTACGGCCGATCCAAAGTCAGACGGCACAATTTTATTTACCAATGGAGGAGAGTTGGGAATCGACAAACTGGAGGTTTATGAAATAAAATCCATTTGGGACGAAAAAGAGAAGAAATAGCTTTGGGCGGCTGGCTATAAGGATAAAAGATACGATCGCGACAAAGTATTGCGTTTTTACAAAAATTGGTCGCCGGCAGCAATTGATCCCAAAAGCTATATATAAAGCAGCTAACATTATAAAAAAGCTCCGGTTAATAAATTAGCCGGAGTTTTTTGATTTAGTAGCTCAACAAAAAATTAAAATCGTCACCTGCTTTTAATTCTGTCGGTTCTTCTCCTTTTTTGAAAATCCGGCAGGACCGGTCTCCAATCAGTTCAAGCTTATCGTTTTCAAGTTTAAACATCGTACCCTCGCGTAAACCGGCAACATAGGTTTTCGGATTTACCTCAAGAAATTCCAGGATACGTTGCTCACGTGTTTCCCCCCCATGACCTTCAGGGTTGGCATCCAGATAATGCGGATTAATCTGGAACGGAACTAAACCTATACACTCAAATCCCTGCGGGTCAATAATCGGCATATCATTCGTTGTTCGAAGCGTTGGACATGCAACGTTTGAGCCCGCACTCCAACCAATGTACGGCGTATCGTTAAATGCCTTTTCGCGAATTGGATTTAAAAGTTTCTTGTCCCGCAACATTCGAACCAACTGCCAGGTATTTCCACCGCCAACAACAATTGCTTCTGCTTTCTCGATTGCTCTAACCGGATCGTCAAAAGTATGGATACCCACCACGTGATGTCCGATTTCTGCAAACCTCGATTCTACCTTCCCGCAATATTCATCAAACGAAAAAGTAACCGCTGCATACGGAATAAAAACTGCCGTAACAGGCTTTTCTCCCAAAAACTTTTTTATCTCATTTTTCGGATAGTCCAGGTAAGCTTCACCCGGCATTGTTGAATTACTGATTAATAATAACTTCATCGTTTCGCTATTTTCAAATTGTTTAACTCCTTGAAATGAATGAAAATCCGGCATTCAGCTAAAGATTAAGCAGGGATATACCGCTTTTCAACATTCGTTCGCAAGAACCGGAAAAAACGGAATTCAGGCAATGATAATTGTTTGCTTTCCTCCATTATCAGCTTAGTTGGTAGCCAACTGTTTTTAAAATCTTAAAAAACATAAACGGCAGGGGCTATTTCTTATTTCTTTCTAAATTTGTAGGCTTAAATAAATCAGGGTGGAAGAAAAAAAGAAATTTTATTCGAAACTAAAGAACCAGTACCGGTTAATAATATACAACGACACAACCTTTCAGTCGGTTTGGAGCATGAAACTTTCGCGGCTGAAAGTTTTTACCGCCACCAGTTTGTTGTCAGCGATTATTGTTATACTGGTTATTCTTTTAATTGCTACCACCGGGCTACGTGAATTTATTCCGGGGTATCCGAAAGCCGAATATCGGCAAATGTTGATTCACAGTGCCCTGAAAGTAGATTCTCTGGAAATGGAACTGGCCAAGCGCGACCGGTTTTTCAAAGGGATCCAAACCGTAATGGCGGGAGAAACCCCGGAAGACGATCATATTACTGAAGCCGGATCTCCATCAGGAGAAGTAGAATTTCAGCATTACAATCACGATTCTATTTTCCAGGACGAATTGCTGGCCGAACAATTGAGTTTGTCTTTGCAACCCAACGAAAATAGTAAAACCGACTTAAGCCGGATGCATTTTTTTGTACCGGTAAAAGGTGTAGTTACCGAACATTTCAACTCATCGTCTGATCATTTTGGAATTGATTTGGTGAGCGAAGCAAATGCACGAATCTCTTCAGTATTAAGCGGAACCGTTATTTTCTCGGGTTGGACACTAAAAACCGGATACTCCATATATGTTCAACACGACGGAGACCTCGTTTCGGTGTATAAACACAATTCAGAATTACTTAAAAACGAGGGGGACCGTATAAGCGCCGGCGAGGCAATTGCAATTATCGGAAATACCGGCGAACTTTCTACCGGGCCACATCTACATTTTGAGTTATGGCACAACGGCACAGCTTTGAACCCCGAACAATACATTGATTTTTAGCATGAAGAAACGAGTTGCTATTCTTGGTTCAACCGGCTCAATCGGAACCCAATCGCTGGAAGTAATTGCCCAAAACCCCAACCTTTTTGAAGTGGAGGTACTAACGGCAAATAATAACGTTGACCTGCTTATCCGGCAAGCAAAAAAATTTCAGCCCAATGTGGTAGTTATTGCCAATAAAGAAAAATACAAACTGGTTTCGGAAGCACTGGAGCCGGAAGACATTAAAGTTTATGCCGGCAACGAAGCCCTTGCCCAGGTTGTGGAAATGGAAACCATTGATTTGGTACTGACGGCCATGGTTGGTTATTCAGGCCTGTTGCCTACCTATAACGCGGTTAAAGCCGGAAAACAGATTGCCCTGGCCAACAAGGAAACCCTGGTGGTAGCAGGTGAGCTTATCACCAAAGCGGCCCGGGGAAAAAATGTTGATTTATTACCGGTTGATTCAGAACATTCTGCGATTTTCCAATGTCTGGTGGGCGAATTTATGAATCCGGTTGAAAAAATTTACCTCACCTGTTCAGGCGGTCCTTTCCGGGGAAGAACCTTTAACGAGCTTAAAAATGTTACAGTTGATGATGCCCTTGCCCACCCCAACTGGGACATGGGAGCAAAGATTACCATAGACTCTGCCACGCTTATGAACAAAGGTTTTGAGGTGATTGAAGCCCGTTGGCTGTTTGGCCTTCCTTCGTCAAAAATTGATGTAATCGTTCATCCGCAATCCATCATTCACTCCATTGTTCAGTTCGAAGACGGGTCGATGAAGGCACAAATGGGCCTTCCTGATATGAAACTTCCGATTCAATACGCCATGGGATTTCCGAATCGGATAAAAAACAATTTTCCCCGATTTAACTTTCTCGACTACCCGAACCTTAGCTTTGAACAGCCTAATACAAAAATTTTTCGTAACCTTGCACTCGCTTTCGAAGCATTAGATAAAGGTGGAAATATGCCCTGCATATTAAATGCTGCCAACGAGGTAGTGGTAGAAGCCTTTCTTCAGCGGAAATTAAATTTTCTGCAAATGCCCGAGATAATTGAAGCGGCTATGAGCAAAGTGGCTTTTATTGAAAAGCCTGCTTTGGAAGACTTAATTGAAACCAACAACGAAACAAGAAGAGTAACAGAGTTGTTAACAGAAAACAGAATTTAGAAAAATTGAATGGAATCGATATTAATTAAAACAGTACAGCTTCTTTTAAGCCTTTCTATTTTAGTGGTCTTACACGAGGCAGGGCACTTTATGTTTGCGCGCCTTTTCAAAACACGGGTCGAAAAGTTCTTCCTGTTTTTTGATCCATGGTTTTCTCTTTTTAAAGTAAAAAAAGGAGATACCGAATACGGAATCGGCTGGCTGCCATTGGGTGGCTATGTTAAAATCTCCGGGATGATCGACGAATCGATGGACAAGGAGGCAATGAAACTTCCGCCACAACCCTGGGAATTCAGGTCGAAACCGGCGTGGCAGCGACTATTGATTATGCTCGGTGGTGTATTAATGAACTTCATTTTTGCTTTTATTATTTACATTGGAGTTTTATATGCCTGGGGCGAAGAATATTTACCCACAAAGAATGTAAAATACGGTATTGTTGTAAACGAAACCGGTGAAAAAATTGGGTTTAAAACCGGAGACAAGATTCTCTCGGTTGACAATCAATACATCGAGCAATTTCAAAAAATTGTACCAACAATTGTTCTCGACGAAGCCAAAACCGTTCAGGTGGAACGTAACGGACAAAAGGTTGATGTTCAGATTTCAGGTGAAGATTTGGCACTTATGCTGAAAAGCAAGGGAATTTGGGACGAACGGATTCCATACGATATAAAAATCGGAAAGCTGGCCAAAGATTTTCCCGCAGCACAGGCAGGTCTCGAAGTAAACGATGAGCTGGGCAATGTTGACGGACAGTCGTTCGAATTTTACGACCAGTTTAGTAACTACCTGGCTTCTAAAAAGAACCAGGAAGTATCGCTGGAAATTACCCGAAACGGCCAGAAAATTACCAAGACAGTAGGGGTAAACGAAGATGGGAAACTGGGTTTTAATCCGGCATTTAACAACCCAGACATATTTGAGTACAAGACACTTAAATATGGTTTTCTTGAGTCTATCCCGGCCGGAATTAACCGTGGCGTTCAAACCACAATTAATTATTTGAAGCAGTTTAAACTCATCTTCAATAAAGAAACAAAAGGATATGAATCCTTAGGTGGATTTGCCACCATCGGTAATATTTTTGCCCCTACCTGGAACTGGGCACATTTCTGGGACATGACAGCATTTATCTCAATTATCCTGGCGATTATGAACCTGTTGCCAATACCGGCCCTTGACGGTGGACATGTGATGTTTCTGCTAGGGGAAATTATAACAGGAAGAAAACCGGGCGAGAAGTTTTTGGAGTATGCCCAAATTACCGGAATGATATTATTACTGGCACTTGTACTTTATGCAAATGCCAACGATATAATTAAGATGATTAACGGAACATTTTAGCAAAATATTTCTATTTTTGTCACGAACCAATTAACAAAGTATCATGAATCTATTTGTATTAGCAGGATTTATCGGGCCTCAGGAAATAATCATTATCCTGATTATTGTATTACTCCTGTTTGGTGGCCGTAAGATTCCGGAGTTGATGAAAGGACTTGGGAAGGGAATGAAGGAATTCAAGAAAGCGACCAACGAAGACGACAGTGATGACGCTTCGACAGCCGAAAAAATTGAAAAGTAATTGTTATCTAACCAAATAAAATAATCCCGTTCGGAAAGAGCGGGATTTTTTATTTCTGTCCCTAACTTTATATCAAATTAATCCGGAATGGTTTTAAGCTTCAGAATGGTAAGATTTTTGTTGTTTACGTCCGGTAAATCAAAAAAAATCTGAATGCTATGAAACTCAAAATTAACTACTTTGTACCGATTCTTTTGTTCGCAATATTTCTATCCTCTTGCAAAAGCGATTCAACTGGTTTACGAAAGAAAATTACCGGGAAAGCGGGAGAAATGGTTGTTGTGATTTCAAAATCGGCCTGGGAAGGAAGTCCGGGGGAAGCCATTCGCAGCACCTTGTCGCAACCGCAGATAGCGCTTCCGCAAGAAGAACCACTTTTTGATGTGATTAACGTGCCGCACGAAGCATTCAAAGATATTTTCAAACCTACCCGAAATATTATCCAAACAAATATTTCGCAAAATGTAGAAAAGGAAGGCGTAACATTTACTGACGATATTTGGGCCTATCCGCAAGCTACAGTACAAATAAAAGCCAAAAATGCAGATCGTTTTGTGGAGCTTTTTAATGAAAACAAAGATAAAATCCTGTCCTATTTTCTTTCTGCCGAACGCGAAAGAGTTACAATGAATTACAAAAAAACCTACGACAAAGCGGTTTACAATACTCTTGATCAGGATTTTGGCTTTACCATGACTGTTCCTCCCGGGTTCAGGATAATGGAACAGAAAAAAGATTTCATTTGGATCCAGTACGATACTCCCGAAATTTTTCAGGGAATTGTAATTTATACCTACCCCTTTGTTTCTGACAGTGCTTTTACAATAAACTACCAACTGCCAATAAGAGACAGTTTGCTAAAGGCAAGTGTTCCGGGCCCCACAGAAGGGAGTTACATGACTACCGAATTAAGAGTTGATCCGGTATTCAACGTTACCAAACACAATGGAAACTATGCAGCCGAAATGCGTGGATTGTGGAGAGTAGCCAACGATTTTATGGGTGGACCATACGTTGCATTGTCAGAACTTGATTTGGCGAACCAGCGGGTAATTAATGCATTTGGTTTTGTTTACAAACCAAACAAAGAAAAACGAAACCTACTGCGCCAGGTAGAAGCCATGATTTATTCGTTAAAACTCAATAATCAGAAAGAAAATGACCAGTTGAACAAGCAGTCAGATTTTGAAATCAACATTGAAGGATAGAAAACAACATAGTACCAATATAAAAGGCCGGTGAACAAAATTCTCCGGCCTTGCTTTTATTATAAGTGCAATCGCGTAATAAACCAGCTAAAAAGCTGCTTTTACAATTTCCTTCACATTGTCCGAAATTCCGTAAGTATAAATATGCAGCGAAGGTGCTTTGTGAGCAACCAGATCTTTCGATTGTAAAATTGCCCATTCTGTTCCTACTTTGCGTGCATCGTCATTGCTTTTGCATTTCGATAGCTCTTTCGACAGCTCCATCGGTAAATCAATATTAAATATTTTGGGAAGAACTGTGAGCTGGTTAACCAGATTGATCGGTTTGATTCCAGGAATAATTGGCACGGTAATTCCCATCGCACGACAGCGGTCCACAAAATCATAATACACCTGGTTATCAAAAAACATTTGAGTTACAATATAATCAGCGCCGACATCTACTTTTTGCTTTAAAAAGGCCATGTCAGAATCCATGTTAGGCGCTTCGAAATGCTTTTCGGGATAACCTGCCACACCGATGCAAAAATCAAGCGGAGTATTGTTTTTCAAATCGCCATCCAGGTACTTCCCTTTTCCAAGGTCTTTTATTTGCTCAACAAGCTCGTTGGCATTTGCATTCCCATTTTCTGTCGGATGAAAAACATTTTGCCCTTTTATCCCGTCACCACGCAACGCCAACACATTGTTTATTCCCAAAAAGTTCAGATCAATTAGCACATGCTCGGTTTCGCTTTTGGTAAAGCCTCCACACAAAATATGCGGCACCACCGGAATGTTATACCGATGCTGAATAGTTGCCGCAATCGCAACTGTTCCCGGACGTTTACGAACCGTATGTTTTATGATCGATCCGTCTCGTAATTCCTTAAATTCAACCTCATCGCGGTGGGTTGTAATGTTAATGTACTTTGGATCAAACTCCGTGAGGCTTTCAACGGTTTGATAAAGTTTTGATGCATCGTTGCCCTTTAGCGGCGGCAAAAGTTCGAATGAAAATACGGTACTTTTTGCTGCTTTTATTGTGTCTATGACCTTCATTCTGCTATATTTTCTATGCTGACCAAAATTATCAATTTACATTGAAAGCCTGACCCTTTATTTAAAATGAATAAAAATCTTAGCGAATTGGTAAAATTTAAAAGCTCTTTGCCCTCTATAAAGCATTTATCAACTCAACTGCTTTTTCCAGAAGCTCATCCCTACCTTCTTTAATTCCTTTTATTGTAGGCTTAACTTCGATATCCGGGATTATCCCAACCCTTTGTGTTTCAGTTCCGTCAGGATAATAGACGCCGATGCCCGAAATCATTGTACGAAGCCCGCCTGGCAGCATAATTGACGAAACGTTTCCATCTGCCCCGGCGGTGGTACTGCCTATGATTGTAGTATTATCTCCAGCCCGGAATGCCATTGCTGTATATTCTGCCTGGCTTTGCGAAACTTCATTTACCAGTACCATAAGTTTCCCTTTATATGGGACGGTTGAAGCCGGGATATTAAGTGCTGGTGTAAATGTAAATTCACCGGGAGTAAGCCAGTTTACTTTCGAAAATTTTACAAATGGTTTTTGTTCAGAACAAAAGAACGCCCCCAATGCAAAAGGGACAAATGCTGAAGGATAATTACGAATATCAATGATGATTCCCTTTGTATCCTTCAATTCCACTTTAACCCGTTCGATATCTTCATTTTTAATTGTCCCCAAAAATACATATCCAATATTGCCTTCAAGTATTTTAAAACACGGGCCTTCCGGCTTTTTATACAGGCCATAATAATTCAGGCCGCTTGCAGGATAAAGCACCAAATCCATATCCTTTCTGCTTCCCTCCGACAACAAGGTAATTTCTATTTGTTTGTCGGCTGAACGTAAAATGTCGGCTGCAATATTTCTTAACTTTGTTGGCTGGTTCGATGCCGGATAATACATACTCAAACTGTCAATAATAGCTCCCACCGATTTCCCATTAATATGTGTTATTACATCCCCGATTTTTAAGCCGATTGTACTTTTGTGTTCTTCATTGTAGAAATCAGTAACTACCAATTTATCCTCAGCAAACCCAACACGAATAGGTGGGAGAAGCGTCCCCTTTTGTTCATTTATTTTATTGGCACCTCCCCAAAGGTTGGCGTGAGTATCTTTTACATCTGCAATTATCCGGATAGCGGCTTTCTCAAACTCTAGTTCGTTATTTGCTGAAATAAACACAGGAATATATTCTTCCAGTACCTTATCCCAGTTTTTATCGATTAAGTGCCTATAAGGGAAAAAGTATTCAATTGTATTCCAGTACCGGAATAAAGTCAACAACCTAAAGCCATCGTCGGGGTAGGACATGGCTGAATAAGCATTTTCGTTTGTGAATACCGGGTTGCCCACATTCGGGGTTAAACGATAATAATAATGCCCATCCATCTCCTTGCGGTTATCATAAATGTTTTGAAGAATACCTTGTAATTCCGGGGACAGGTCTTCCATCCAGGAAAAATCAGGTTTTAGTACGGTTTCCTGCTGTGCTTGCGTTTCTTTAATTTTTGGAATATCCCCCAATGAGTTTATCCAGTTAACCAGTAACTCATTGCGCTGTTCAATTGTGTTTGCCTTATTGTATACGGGCAAAAACCGAAATAATTCATAATCCCAGTTATAATTTCCTTTTGCTATTTCAGGATGATAATATTTCAGGAAACCCCAGATTTTTCCGAGCAAAGCCAGGTTTTTTACCTGCTGCCTATTCAAATTGGCTAACAGAAGCCCGGAGCCTGAATCAAATTCTTTATCAAGGTCGGCATTCAAAACCTGTTTCTCCACCGGCTCTACATAATGAAAATCTTTCCCATCTACTATTAATTGAAAACGATCAAACCAGACAGTTCCTTTTCCCGACAATATTCCACCGATATAAATAGTTTCTGCTCCGTCAGGAAATTTCAGGGTGGTAGAGTAATATTTCCAGTCTTTTGTCCCGTCAATCTTTTTTTGTTGCATGTTATCGAATGCAAGCGTTGTCCCTTTCCCATCTATACGCAAAAGCAACCCGGCCTGCCCATCCGATACATTTTCAATTTTCATAAACCCTTCCAGTGTTATGCTGTTTGCCTTAAAATCAACAGGTAGTTTATAAGCACAACAGCCAAACTCGGAGGGTTTTCTATTTGAGCTTATTTTTACCGAGTAGGTCCCTTCCCTACTAATTGTATCACTGGTTATATCAAAGCTTCCCCATTTAAACCAACCGTCAGGAATGCTGTTCATCCCTTGTGTTTCTTCAAATCCCAGGTTAAGTTTTGGCCTTACCTGCCCATAACAGGAAACGGTAAGAAAGAGCGTGACAATTACAAATAATCGATTCATTGTTTTAGTTTTTATGGTTTTTAAAATATAATTTGAGTGTAAATTTTTTGTTTTAACAGGGCTTAGTTTTCCTGAAATTCCAACAAGTCTCCAGGCTGGCATTCGAGTACCTTACATAAAATTTCAAGTGTGCTGAAACGGATTGCTTTTGCTTTACCTGTTTTTAAAATAGATAGATTTGCGGGCGTAATATTTACCCTTGCAGAAAGCTCGTTCAACGAAATCTTCCGTTTAGCCATCATTACATCAAGGTTTATAATTATTTTCATCTTATTACAATTGCTTGTTTTCTAAGGTTTAAGATGGAATTCATCCCGAGCACTCGGGACTCGTTTCATTCTTCAAAATTATCTGTTGCTTAATGTGGAATACGCATTTTGCATACTTCTCCCCATACAGTATTGGTTATCAGCCTGAATGCCCATCTTGTACTAAATGGTTAAATTGGTTTCCGACTGTAAACACATCCCCTCGTTATAAATTTCGGTAATAGCAAAAACCAACATGCCAACCACCAAATAAGGCAGGTACGGAAATTGAAAGAAACTGTTATTTTGGACTAAATGTACCGAATGCCCTTCCAATTGAAAATTTGACCGGGCAAACAAGGTAAAAAAGTACTGCGCAAGGTATTTAACAAATGGCATCACTATAATTGTTGATGCAATCCACCTTAGTTTCAAAGTGTTTCGTGTATCAAATGTTGCTTTTTTATACAAAGTCCTGAATATTGTATAAAGTTGAAAAGAAATAAACAGCCCCATTAATAACCACAAATTATAAAATAGGATATTTAACACTGAATTTTTATCAAGTGCGTCTTTCCAGCTATTAAAATCAAACCTTATAAATCCTGATTTATGCAATAAAAAAATGGGTTCGCATTTACTGTTTAGGGTCTTAACTTCCATCGGTTGCCAATCTTTTTCAATTACTGAAACATACCCACGAATGGTAACCTCCGATTTTTTATCAAAAGGAATAGAATAATTTAAAATCAGGTTAACTAAGATGTACAGTAAATGTAAAAAAAAGAGAAACTTGATAAAATAGTAAGTCCCCCGAAATACCCGTTCTTTTCTGATTACCTTCATGATTTGCTAATTTTATCCAAAGATGATATATATTTTCTGAAAAACAAAATATATTTATCGTTTTTCAATAAATTAACATTGCAAATCGATAATCAACAAAACCACACATGAGCATACTGTTTCCGTAAATCATAAAAACTCGTCCAACTTCTCATCCGAATCGTTATCGAATCATCCACCTGTCGATAACAACTTTCGAAACCTCCATCCATTCATTTTGCTGCAAATACGACTAAATCCATAAAAACAAATGCCCTCACTAAAAGCGAAGGCATTCTTATATCCAACATCTATTTGTAAAAATCAGATATTTGTCTGTATGTTCAAACCTTATTTATAATTCAAATTGGTCGGTAGAAATTTTTCAATAAAATCGATGGGCTTGCCTTTTCGTTTGGCATAATCAGCCACCTGGTCAATCCCGATTTTCTCCAGGCTAAAATACCGCGATTCGGGGTGTACAAAGAACTCTCCGGATACCGAAGCATTCGGATACATTGCAAAATGTTCGGTCAGCGAAATACCCACTTCTTCAGCTTTAATCAGTTCGAAAAGATTTTCTTTTTCTGAATGTTCAGGACATGCAGGATATCCCAATGCAGGACGAATTCCCTGGTATCTTACTTTCAGGATATCCTCCTTCGAAAGATCTTCTTCGGGCACATACCCCCAATAATTCTTCCGTACTTCCAGGTGCAGAAGTTCGGCAAAAGCCTCGCTCAGCCGGTCGGCCAGGGCTTCGAGCATAATTGCCTTGAAATCGTTATGATCTGCCCGGTACTGGTCTTTCCATTTTTCAATCCCGATTCCGGCAGTGGTAGCAAAACCTCCGCAATAATCTATTTTCCCGGATTCGCGCGGAGCCACAAAATCAGCCAGGCAGAAGTTCGGTACCCCGGCTTTTTTCTTTTCCTGCTGCCGAATGTGGTAAAAACGGCCAATTTCTTTCGAACGTGTCTCGTCTTCATAAAGCACCACATCGTCACCATCGGCATTGGCTGGCCAAATTCCAAAAGCTGCATTGGCCTGCAACATTTTTTTCTCAATTATCTCATCAAGGAATTCATTGGCTTCCTGGTAAAGTTTTTTTGCTTCTTCGCCTTGTTTCTCATCCGCTAAAATTTCCGGATAGTGACCTTTCATTCCCCAGGTAATAAAGAAAAACGTCCAGTCGATATAGTTCCGCAACTCTTCAAGCGGAAAATCGATCAAATGTTTTACGCCTGTAAAATTAGGTGTATAAATTGGTGTGTTATTCCAGTCAATTTTGAATTTGTTGGCACGGGCTTCTGCAATACGCAGGTACTCTTTTGCTTTTCGTTGTCCCTGAAACTGCCGGACATTTTCATAATCATCACGAACTGATTTCAGGTAATTTTCATTTTTTGCAATCAGGTTCGAAACCACATTTACGGCCAGCGAAGCATCTTTTACATGGATAACCGGGTTTGAATATTCCGGGGCAATTTTTACTGCTGTATGAATTTTTGAAGTAGTAGCGCCGCCAATCAACACCGGAATGTCCATTTTACGACGTTCCATTTCCCGGGCAATATCAGCCATAATTTCGAGCGAGGGAGTAATCAATCCACTTAATCCGATCACGTCTGCATTGTTTTTCACCGCTTCATCCAGGATTTTCTCGGTAGGGACCATAACACCTAAATCGATGATTTCGTAATTATTACAGCCAAGCACCACGCCAACAATGTTCTTACCAATGTCATGTACATCTCCTTTTACGGTAGCCATCAGTACTTTTTTCTGTGCCGTTGAGTTTTTATACTTTTCCTTGTCGGCCTCAATGTATGGCAACAAATATGCTACAGCTTTCTTCATCACACGTGCCGATTTGATTACCTGCGGAAGGAACATTTTTCCTGCACCAAAAAGATCACCCACGATGTTCATTCCATCCATGAGCGGGCCTTCGATAATATTCAGTGCAGGCGAATATTTGGTAAGCGCCTCTGCCATATCCAGCTCTACATATTCGGGCAATCCCTTCACCAGTGCATGACTGATCCGTTTTTCAAGAGGCAACTCGCGCCATTCGTCTTTTTTCTCTTCTTTCTTATCGCTTACTTTCAGGGTTTCTGCAAACTCCAGCAAACGCTCTGTTGCATCCGGACGACGGTTCAGAATAAGATCTTCAACCTTTTCCAGGAAATCTTTCGGAATCTCGTCGTAAATCTGCAACATCCCCGGGTTTACAATTCCCATATCGAGCCCGGCTTTTATGGCGTGGTACAGAAAAACGGAGTGCATGGCTTCGCGCAACACATCATTTCCGCGGAACGAAAAGGAAACATTGCTGACACCGGCGCTTACTTTTGCCAGCGGCAGGTTTTCCTTGATCCATTTTACCGATTCGATAAACGAAACCGCATAATTGTTGTGTTCTTCTATTCCTGTTCCAATCGTCAGTACGTTGGGGTCGAAGATGATATCCTGTGGAGGAAAGTGTACTTTTTCTGTAAGGATTTTATAGGCGCGGGTACAAATTTCCTTACGTCGTTCGGTATTGTCTGCCTGCCCTTTTTCATCAAAAGCCATTACAATAACTGCCGCACCGTATCTTTTAACCGTTTTTGCCTGCTGAATAAAAACTTCTTCGCCCTCTTTTAAACTGATGGAATTTACGATTGCTTTTCCCTGCAAGCATTTCAATCCCGCTTCAATTACTTTCCATTTCGACGAGTCGATCATGATGGGCAGTTTTGCAATATCAGGTTCGGCCATTACCAGGTTCAGGAACTTAGGCATTTCCTTTTCGGCGTCGAGCATGGCATCATCCATGTTTACATCGATCACCTGTGCTCCGTTTTCTACTTGCTGACGGGCGATTGTAAGTGCTTCCTCGTACTTTTCTTCTCGAATGAGGCGGGCAAACTTACGTGAACCGGAGACATTACACCGCTCACCAATGTTCACAAAGTTGGTGTTTTCAGTAATTGTTACCGATTCTAACCCGCTTAGCTTCATATTTATCCCGGCTTCTGCGAGATGATGGGGCTTGGCTTTAGCAGCCAAATCGGCAAAGGCACGAATATGATCGGGTGTTGTACCGCAACAACCGCCTATAATGTTTACAAAGTTATTGTCGAGATAATCCTGGATATAACCGGCCATAATTTCCGGCGACTCATCATAGCCTCCAAATTGGTTGGGTAAGCCGGCATTGGGATGGGCACTAATATGAAACGGGGCTTTTTTGGAAAGTTCTTTTACATAAGGGCGCAAATCGCTGGCGCCTAATGAACAGTTCAGTCCAATACTCAGCAAATCAACGTGCGACACCGAATTCAGAAAAGCTTCCAGCGTTTGCCCTGAAAGTGTTCTGCCACTGGCATCGGTAATTGTTCCGGAAACCATTAACGGAAGTTCAATACCGCGAGCTTCCAGTGCTTCTTCCACCGCAAAAATGGCTGCTTTGGCATTCAAAGTATCAAAAATGGTTTCAATCAGCAACAGATCCACACCTCCGTCAAGCAAGCCTTCTACCTGCTCGCGGTAAGCCGTTTTTATGGCATCAAAAGAAACGGCACGGTAACCCGGATCGTTTACATCGGGCGAAAGTGATAATGTTTTATTGGTTGGGCCGATAGAACCTGCAACAAAACGCGGTTTATCAGGTGTTTTTTCGGTGAATTTGTTAGCAACTTTCACCGCCAGCTCTGCCGATACCTTGTTTATTTCGTAAACAAATTCTTCGGTTCCGTAATCGGCCTGCGAAATACTGGTTGCATTAAAAGTGTTGGTCTCCAATATATCGGCACCGGCTTCCAGGTACTGTGCGTGAATTTCTTTGATGATTTCAGGCTTTGTAATCGAGAGCATGTCGTTGTTCCCCTTCTGATCGTTGGGAAAATCTTTTAACCGCTCTCCACGGTAGTCTTCTTCCGTTAATCTGTATTCCTGAATTAAAGAACCCATTGCCCCGTCCATTACAAGAACGCGTGTTTTAAGTTCTGCTCTGATGTCTTTCCGTCTGTTCATTCAATCAATTTGCTGTGGGAACATTGTCCCGTTCTGTTTTAAGTTCGCGATTTGCGCTACAAAGGTAAGTAAAGTACCCCATCGAATTCAAGGTTTACAGGTATTTACCTTGTTTGTAAACCGAAACTTGCTAAAAAGTGGATAATTGCTCAATATAACCGCCTCTTACTAAAAATGTTTTCATAACCGTCTTTCTTTTTCCCGGAAAGGCTTTTCGCTCTTTTGCCAAAGCCACTTCCAAAAAAAACAAGCCTGCTGCAAGCCGGTGAAAACACACAAAGCTCGTTTTGCAGGCTTCTAAAACAAATAAAGCCGGAAACCCGTTTTGGGTTTCCAACTCCATTCCGGGCTACTGTTTCTTAACAGACCATCCTGTTTTCAACCCAAATATAAACCAGCCAAGATACAATGCGCCCACTGCGAAAATTGTATCGCCAATTACCCTCAGCCACCGGATGGTTTCTAATGATGGGCTCTCCAAAAATTCGGCTGAACGAGCATACCATAACCCGTGTTTTACACTGGCAACAGTTTGTGCGAGCCCAACCGGCAACACGCTTAAAACCACCATTAAAAGCAACCCAATATTTAGCATCCAAAATGAAAGGCGTATATTTTTTTCTTTCCAGATTACATTCAAATCCATATCGCGCAAAACAAAGAGCATCAAGCCGATTCCCAACATTCCATACACGCCAAACAGCGCTGTATGTCCGTGAACCGGTGTTGTATTTAATCCCTGCATATAGTAGAGTGCAATTGGCGGATTAATCAGGAAGCCAAAGATTCCGGCTCCCAAAAAGTTCCAGAACGCCACCGACACAAAAAAGTAGATCGGCCATTTATAGGCAGCCACCCACTCCCGGGCGCGGCTCAACCGGATATTCTGGTATGCTTCAAAGCCCATGAGTACAAGCGGTACCACTTCTAACGCACTAAAACTGGCTCCCAACGCGAGCACAGCAGTCGGAGTTCCGGTAAAATAAAGGTGATGGAAAGTACCTAAAATCCCTCCGGAAAGGAAAATAATGGTAGAAAACAACACACTGGAAGTGGCTATTTTTGCCTGAATCAGTTGCATCCTTACAAAAAGGAACGCAATGGCTACGGTAGCAAAAACCTCGAAGAAACCTTCTACCCAAAGGTGCACCACCCACCAGCGCCAGTACTCGGCAATGGCCAAATGTGTTTGTCGCCCCCACATTAAACCGGCGGCATAAAAAGCAGCAATAGCTACAGAAGCAATCAGGAACATCGTCAGCAGATGACGGTTCTCATTTTTTGCCTTTATTGCAGGCCAGATCGCTCTGCCCATCAGCAATAGCCATAATACCAGGCCAATAAACAGGAATATCTGCCAGAATCTTCCAAGATCTACATACTCGTACCCCTGATGTCCAAACCAGAAGTTTTCTACCAATCCAAGTTTTTGCATTACTCCCAACCATTGGCCGGCCAGCGAACCGACTACAATAACCAGCAGCGCCAGAAATAGAAAGTTTACGCCCAACCGCTGGAATTTTGGCTCTTTACCCGAAATAGCAGGTGCGATAAACAAACCGGTAGCCAGCCATGATGTGGCAATCCAGAAAATCGCAATTTGAATATGCCAGGTCCGGGAAATGGAATACGGCAAAACATCAGCCAGCGGCAAACCGTAAAAGCCCAGTCCTTCTACTCCATAATGAGCGGTTACAACTCCCATAAAAATCTGTACAAGAATAAGCGCTGTTACCACCCAAAAATATTTTAAGGTAGCTTTCATCGAAGGTGTAAGCTTTGTTCCCGACAAAGGATTTACTTTCGGAATCTCCGGATTTGTTTCTTCTTCGCGGTTGGTAGCATGGTACCAGGCCAATAAACCAATCCCGAATAAAAGAATGATTACGCTAAAACCGGTCCATAACAACAGCGAACCGGTTGGCTCGTTGCCCACCAGCTTTTCTGCCGGCCAGTTATTGGTGTAGGTAAAATCCTTTCCGGGCCGTTCGGTAACAGTGGCCCACGAGGCCCAAAAGAAAAAGGCATTCATTTTAGACATTCTTCCAGCATCTTTTATTGAATTTGCTGGAATACTGTAAGCTTCGCGTAAATGATCAAGTTCGGGATCATTCATAAATAATCCGGCGTAATGATTGCTGTTGCTCTGAATAGCTTCTGCCCGTACTTTCGAAATCGTTATTGTGTTTGATTCTTTATTGTAGGTATTCTTTCGCAGTTCGTTTTGCAAGCGTTTCTGCAACAAAGCCTGATTTTCATCTTTTAAATTTTCGTAAGGAGTTGAGAATTCCTCCACCGACCATTTGTTTAAGATAAAAATTGCTTCCCGGTGCAGCCAGTCTGCGGTCCAGTCGGGCGCCTTATAGGCTCCGTGCCCCCAGATTGTACCAACTTCTTGTCCACCCATCGATTGCCAAATATTCTGACCATCCTTAATATCTGCGGATGTACAAACTACTGACCCGTCTGCCGTGACTACTTTTTCTGGAATTGGAGGGGCTTCGCGATAAATTTCTACGCCATAGTACCCAAGTATTCCAAATGAGATAACCATGACAAGAATGAACCCGATCCAAAGTCTTTTTGATTTCATAAGATTGATTTTTATTATTTGTGGGGGCAAATATAAAATAAAATCATAAAAGGACTCTGTTATCCTTTTATAAAATATTTATATCTTTGCCAAAAATTAAAATCATGGAAATTAATTCAAATTCTTCAGTCGGAGAGATTGTAAAAGGAAACTACAAAACCGCCCGCATTTTCGATCAACACAAAATTGATTTTTGTTGTGGAGGAGCAATCAGTGTAAAAGATGCCTGCTCAAAAGTTAATATTTCGCAAGAAGATTTGCTGGAAGAACTAAAAACGGTTTTTCTTACCGATGATGCAGACTCAAAATACATCGACAGCCTGCCGCTTGATAAGTTAAGTGAATATATTGTTGCCCGTCATCATTCGTATGTTCGCGAGAATATTCCTTTTCTGCAACAGAAATTACAAAAGCTTTGTGATGTTCATGGCGAGAATCATCCTGAACTTTTTAAGGTAAAAGCATTATTTGACACGGCTGCCGGAAACCTTACCATGCACATGCAAAAAGAAGAATTGGTGCTGTTCCCGTATATAAGCAGAATGGTGAAAGACAGTGAAAACGGTTTGGCTAATCCAAGTGAATTTGGAGGCGTAAACGGACCAATAGAAGTGATGCTGCAGGAACACCAGGCTGAAGGCGAACGCTTTTTTGAAATTGCGGCACTTACTTCAGACTACACTTGCCCGCCCGACGGATGCAACACCTATCGCATTACTTATCAAACATTAAGCGATTTTGAACAAGATCTTCACCGACATATTCATTTGGAAAACAATATTTTATTTTTGAAAGCATTAGCTTTGGAGAAACAAATTGTTTCCAAAAACTAAAAATATGTTGGCAAAAAGTACTGAATATGCAATACGGGCATTGGTTTACGTTCAGCTAAAAAACTGGGAAAGCAAACGCCCTGGTGTGGTTGAGATAGCCAGAGAAATTGAGGCTCCGGAAGCTTTTTCAGCAAAAATTCTACAAACATTAACCCGCCATCAATTACTTGATTCGGCAAAAGGCCGAGGTGGCGGTTTCTTTTTTAACAGCGAACAAACCAAACTTTCGTTGTATGAGGTGGTACACGTGATGGAAGGAGATGCCTGTTTTCATCGCTGTGGATTTGGATTGAAGTCGTGTAACAATGAAAATCCCTGCCCGCTGCACGAACAATATAAAATTGTACGAGACACTTTTTACGATATCGTTCGAAAAGAATCAATTCAGTCGTTGTCTGAAAAGATCAGAAAGGGAGAGGCCGTTTTAAAAAGATTAAAAGTGGAATAAAACCCTCAGGTTTAGATCGTATTCAAATCTTTTATCCGGCTTTTTGCCTTATCAATAGCAGTAACAATGCTGCTATTTTGCGGACTCAGTGAGTTGTATTTTTGCAGATATGGCAAGCACTTCTCGAAATAAGGTTTTGACTTTACTATTTCCTTTTTATAATAATGATACTGTAATGGAGTAGGCTCTTTTATTTTCTCGTATTTTGTATTTGAGTCATCAAACATTTTCATTGCCTTGTTATAAAAAAACATCCCCATTTGAAGATTTGCATTCTGATTTTCGGGGTCAACATTTAATATGTGTGTAAAATTTTTGAGTGCTTCCTCTTCCTTTCCGGTTTGCAACAGGCCTACCCCTTTGCAATTTAGCGCATTTAAGTCGGTTGAATCCAATGCCAGTACTTCATCGGCAGTTGTTACCGTTTCGGCGTATTTTTTATTGTTCAGGTAGAAATACATCAGTTTTACGGAGTACTTTTCAAACTTCCCGTCAATATTTCTGGCAATCTGAAGAACCTTTTCTGTGGTTTGCACATCCTTGTATTTCTTGGCAAGTTTAAGCTGGTCTTCAATCATGTATAAATCTTGCGATCCGTAATCCAGGGCAATATTATTGTACTTCATTAAAAGCTGATCGTCTTTTAACTGGGCCGCACACATACTTGCCAGCGAGGCTGTCCATACCATCTTCGAAGTGTCATCAGTTCCTACTTCCAATGCCTTTCCGTAATATTCAATTGCCTTTTGGTAATTCTTGCCGTCTATTTCCTTTTGTCCCTGATCATTAAGCGTTTGAAAAGTATCCTGCGAATAACCGGCCACTGCAACAGCCATAAATATTAATAACATCAAATATTTCATCCCTAATAAAATTTTGGTGAAGATACCTATAATATCCTTATTGCCGGCATAAGAAAGTCATACCTTTTATGGTACAACCAATAGTTGAATTTATTACCAGAAATACATCCGGTTTATCAAATACGTTTTCATCAACCCACCATCTCCAGTGAATTCCGATGCTGAGCGCATTTCTTTTGGTGTTCATTTATATATTTCTAAATTTGACATTACAGATATTGATATGCCAACAACCAAAGCCATAAACCACGAAGAACTTAACCTCGCCGGGTTAGAAACTTTAATGAGTTTGTATTCCGATTCGCTGTTTATGTTTGTATTTGGGATAATAAAAAACAAGGAAAGTGCGGAGGAGTTGGTTAGCGATGTGTTTGTAAAACTGTGGAATAACAGGGATCAGTATCAGGCAATCAGAAACATTCGTTCGTATTTGTTTATTTCATCCCGAAATGAAAGCATATCTTTTCTTCGCAAGAAAAAACACCTAAAAACAATAAGTATTGATGAGTTTGGTGACTATTGGGTTACTCCTCTCGAAACAGACGATTCTGAATCTTTCCCTGCGGATGTAGTTGAAAAAATTAATGCTGCAATTGAGTTGCTGCCGTCAAAGTGCAAGATGGCATTTAGTTTGGCTAAAATTAACGGGCTAAAGTATAAAGAGATAGCAGAGATAATGAAAATATCTCCGTGGACCGTAAAAAATCATGTAGCATATGCACTTGAAAAAATTTGCGCCCATGTTGGAATTAAAAACAATAAACAAACGATTTCAAATTCTGACATCTACCTATTCTTTCTGTTATTGAGAAAGTTATAAGATCTTTTCTGATTTTTTTCTTTCAAGAAATCAACATCAACAAAAAAATTCCATTTTTTTTATAGCTCATTTTTTAAGACTTTGCGTCGTTTATTTATGTAATGTCGAAAATCCATAAAAACCGTTGTAAAAGGTCATCTGAAATCAACAAATAGCGTTTTACAAAAAATGACAAAGCATAAACAAACGATACATAAGATTTCTGAATATTTTTCAGCCGATGAAAACCAACAAAAGTTGAGGCAGGAACTGGAGCAAGATCCCGATTCTTCTGAAATTTTTAGCCGGGTTGATTTGTTCTGGACAAGACTATTTCCCAAACCTCCCGGAAATTCTGAAAGAATTAGCTATTTAACTTTCAACAAAATAGATCAGAACAAGAAATCAAGAGGACTTGTTCTTTGGAACTTTACCAAATATGCGGCAATAATCTTACTCATTTTTTCGGTAGGTGCCGTTTCTTACTTTCTGCTAAATAAAGAGAACACACCTGATTTAGTAACTGTTTCCAGTGGTACAGGACAAGTTAAAAGTGTGGATTTGCCCGATGGCTCAAAAGCCTGGTTAAATGCTCAATCTAAAATTAGTTTTCCGGAAAGCTTTAACGACAAAAGAGAAGTACAAATAGAGGGAGAAGTATATTTTGAAATTGAGCACGATAAACAAAAAACATTTACGGTTTATTCAAAACTTGTAAACATACAGGTTTATGGTACCCGTTTTATGGTTAGTACTTATAACGAAGATCCAGATGTTTCAACCTGTTTATTTGAAGGAAGTATTGCGATGGAGATTCCAGGCATACAAAAAACGCTGGCATTAACTCCTGGCGAAGTCGTTACCGTTGAGAAATCAACAATGAATATTTCAAAAGAAACCGCCGCCACAGAAGGATTAAATAAATGGATATCGGGCGGTATTTCATTCTATAACGAATCGCTTAGTGAGATAGCCAAAAAACTGGAACGCAAATTTGGTGTTGAAGTTAGTGTTCAGGGAAGCCAAATACAGGCAATGAAACTGACTGCCGACTTTGAGGGCGAAACACTCGACCAGATTTTAACCTATATGTGTAGTTACTCTGGCTTAAAATATGCAAAAACAAAAAAAGGATACCGAATAACATTAAACTAATTGCCTATGTAAAATAACCAAAAGAGGGCAACGATAAATGCGCCACATTCTCGATGCCCTTATTGCTAATTAACGATAGAGGTATAATCGCTAATCAAACAAATTTATGAAAAAAAATAACGTATGGAAGGCTTACCATCGCTGTATGCCTTGCAAATTGCTACTTACAATGAAACTAACGTTTGCATTTACCTTTCTCTTAACTTTTGCATTAAATGCAACTACGATTTATTCGCAGGGAATAAAGGTTAACTCAACTATTAAGCAGACGACACTAAAAGAGCTGTTTGAACAAATAAAAGCACAGTCGGACTACCGCTTTTTATACAACAACGATTTGGTAAACGATGAACAAAAAGTTGATGTGAGCATTGCCGATGGCACCATCGAAGAAGTTCTAACAAATTCTCTTACAAAACTCAACCTGTCGTATCGTATCTACGACAAGCAAATAATGGTTTACCCCGCACCACAGACAAAACCCGATGAACCGCAAAAACACATTGTAAAAGGTGTGGTAACCGACGCTTCGGGAGTACCCTTGCCAGGAGTTACGGTTGTAATAGAGGGCAGTACACGAGGTGTAATCACTGACATTGACGGAAATTTTGAAATTGATGTTGACCCTGCCGGGAAACTGACTTTTTCCTTTATTGGTATGTCTGACCAGCAGGTTGAAGTGAACAACAGAACAACAATTAATGTAACTCTGCAACAAAAATCGGAAGAACTGGAAGACGTTACCGTTGTTGCATTTGCCAAGCAAAAGAAAGAAAGTGTTTTGGCTTCCATCACCACAATTGATGCGGCCGAGTTAAAGGTTCCGTCGAGCAACCTCACCACTGCTTTTGCGGGGCGCATTTCCGGATTGATTTCCTATCAGCGCAGTGGTGAACCCGGACAGGATGATGCAAGTTTCTTTGTACGCGGAGTAACTTCTTTCACCTATGCGCGTGGCCCGCTTATTTTAATTGACGGGGTTGAAATGTCATCGTCAGATTTAGCCAGAATTCAACCCGATGATATTGCCAGTTTTTCAATCATGAAAGATGCCGCAGCAACTGCACTTTATGGCGCAAGAGGTGCAAACGGAGTAATCATGGTTACTACAAAAGAAGGAAAAGAAGGAAAAGCTCAGATCTCGTTCCGCTACGAAACATCATTTTCGGCGCCTACACAAGAGGTAGATCTTGCTGACCCGATTACTTACATGAAATTAAATAACGAAGCAGTTCTTACGCGAAATCCCTTGTCTCCGATTCCTTATTCAATGGAAAAAATAGAGAGCACAGAAAGAGGTGCTAATTCGTTGGTTTACCCGGCCACCGACTGGTACAATACCTTATTTAAAAATTACACCATCAACCACAGGGCCAATTTTAATGTTAGTGGCGGCGGAAAAGTGGCCAGATACTATATTGCCGGAACATATAACCAGGATTATGGTATTTTAAAAGTAGATAAACAGAATAATTTCAATAACAACATTGATCTGAAGCGGTACCTGCTTCGGTCGAATATAAATATAAACATCACACCCACCACAGAAGCAGTGGTTCGTTTACACGGTACATTCGATGATTACACCGGTCCGATCGACGGAGGATCTTCATTGTATCAGAAAGTAATGCGGACTGATCCGGTACTGTTTCCGGCTTATTACCCACATACCGAAGAAACAGCGCACATAAAGCATATTCTGTTCGGAAACTACGATCAGGGACAATACATAAATCCGTATGCCGACATGGTAAAAGGATATAAGGATTATACAAAATCCCTTTTCCTTGCACAGTTTGAGGTAAAACAAAAGCTTGATTTTATTACCGAGGGACTTAATGTCCGGGGCCTGTTCAGTACAAACAGATATTCATTTTTTGATGTGTCGCGGTATTACAATCCGTTCTATTACAATATTACAGGATACGACAAATACACAGACACTTATCAGCTTTATCCGTTAAATCCCGAAAGCGGGACCGATTACCTAACCTATAATGAAGGGAGTAAAGACATTACAACCACAACCTATTCGGAGCTGGCAATTAATTACGACCGAACTTTCAACGAGAAACATGCGATTAGCGGCTTGCTGGTTTCTACCATGAGAAACTATTTAAAAGCAAATGCAGGATCGTTGGCATTATCACTTCCTGCCAGAAACATGGGTGTTTCGGGCCGTTTTACTTATTCATACGACAGTCGTTACTTTACCGAGTTTAACTTCGGATACAACGGTTCAGAGCGCTTTGCCAAAAAAGAGCGTTTTGGATTCTTCCCGTCAATGGGTGTTGCATGGATTGCATCTAACGAAAATTTTTGGTCAGAAAACATTAAACAGGTTATCTCTAATTTCAAGCTAAAAGGAACTTACGGTTTAGTTGGTAACGACGCCATTGGCGACCAGAACGACCGCTTCTTTTATCTTTCTGAAGTCAATATGAATTCAGGCAACCGTGCCTTTGTTTTCGGAGAAGATCTTCAGTATTATTCGAATGGAGTAGAGATTAGCCGGTATTCAAATGACTTAATCACCTGGGAAACTGCCCAAAAACTCAACTTGGGGGCCGAAATCGGCTTATTCGAAAAGATGGATATCATGGTTGATGTTTACCGGGAACATCGGAAAAATATATTAATGGATCGTTCCAGTATTCCTACAACCATGGGGTTAAACGCTACTCCTCAGGCAAATATAGGGGAAGCGGTTGGTGTGGAATCGACTTTTCTCTGGATTATAACCAGGCCTTTGAAAAAGGGTGGTGGTTAACCGGAAGAATCAACTTTACATATGCCAAAGCAGAATATAAAGTTTACGAAGAAGTGGATAACTCTGCTACCCCCTGGCTGAGCCATATTGGCCGGCCGGTAACACAACAATGGGGATATGTTGCTGAACGTTTGTTTGTTGATGAATACGAAGTAAACAACAGCCCTGTTCAAACTTTCGGAGAATACATGGGAGGAGACATAAAATACCGCGACATAAATAACGACGGTATCATATCGAGCCTTGACCTTGTTCCGATTGGTTACCCTACCGAGCCTGAAATTATCTACGGATTTGGTTTTTCAACCGGCTACAAGGGGTTTGACTTCTCTTGTTTCTTCCAGGGACTGGCTCGTGAATCGTTTTGGATTAATGCTACCAACACCTCCCCTTTTATCGATACAGATGGCAATAGCAGCATAATTTCCAAAAACTCGCTGCTTCAAGTATATGCCGATGATTACTGGTCAACTACCAACCGGAATATTTATGCATTATGGCCAAGGTTATCAGACCACATTATCCAGAATAATGTACAGAGGAATACATGGTTTATGCGCGACGGATCTTTCTTACGATTAAAATCGATGGAGTTTGGATATACCATTCCCCGAAGTCTGCTGGATCGCTTTATGATCAGTAACCTACGCTTTTACGTTAGCGGAACAAACCTGCTCACCTTTAGCAAGTTTGACTTATGGGATCCTGAAATGGGAGGAAACGGACTCGGATATCCCATCCAGAAAGTATTTAACTTAGGAATTCAACTTTCATTCTAAAACGCTACCAATGAAAAAATTACAATATATATTCATACTACTGATGCTGGCAACTGTGTCGTGTAAAGATTATCTCGACGTTGTTCCGGATAATGTCGCCACCTTAGAATATGCATTCCTTGACAGAGTTGGGGCCGAGAAGTTTCTTTTCACCTGCTATTCATATTTGCCGGACTTTGGGAGCCCCGGAGCTGACCCTGCCATTTTAAGTGGAGATGAGTTGTGGATTCATGCTGAAAACGAATGGTACAATAGCTCTGTGGGTAATTTCAACACCTATCACATAAAATTAGGGCAACAAAACATAACAAACCCATTGGCAAACTATTGGGACGGAGGCTATAGCGGCATAAACCTTTTTAAAGGTATTCGCGATTGCAATATTTTTCTTGAGAACGTTGGCATGGTTGGAGATTTGGATGATCTGGAACGTTCGAGATGGGTTTCCGAAGTAAAATTTCTAAAGGCCTATTATCATTATTATTTACTCAGAATGTATGGCCCCATCCCAATTATTAAGGAAAACCTACCCGTTTCTGCCAGTATTGATGAGGTTCGTGTTTACCGCGAGCCCGTAGATGAATGCGTTAAATACATCGTTAGTTTGATTGATGAGGCAGTGCCTGATTTGCCGCTTCAAATCAGTAATGTTGCCACTGATTATGGGCATATTACACAACCAATTGCACTGGCGATAAAGGCAGAAGTACTTGTAACGGCTGCCAGCCCTTTGTTTAACGGAAATGAAATTTATGGCAATATGGTTGACTCCAGAGGAATAAGCCTGTTTAACTCAACCTACGACGAAAACAAGTGGAAACTTGCCATGGATGCCTGTAAAAATGCCATTGACACGGCTCTGCTTGCCAATCATAAGCTTTATGAATTTAAAGACAGCAGGTACCCCGTGACAGACTCAACAAAGTTGATAATGTCGTTACGAAATGCATTCACCGAAAGATGGAACGAAGAGGTAATTTGGGGAATGCCGGCCAATACAGCTCAAAACCTGCAACATTTGTCCCTTCCTTATTTTACGACTAACGACATATCAGGCTCCAGAACTCAACCGATATTATCGCCAACTATGACAATGGCCGAACTTTTCTATTCAAATCATGGCGTTCCTATCGAAGAGGACACGCAGTACGACTACGGCAACCGCTACAAAACATCTATATCTACTGACGAAATCTACTACATCAACAAGGGATCGGTTACTGCCAACCTTAATCAAAAAAGAGAGCCTCGCTTCTATTCCAGCCTGGGATTTGACGGTGGTATTTGGTTTGGAAATGGAAGGTACAAAGATGTTGGTCAGGGTAATTCAAGTGAAGTATCATGGGTACTACATGCAAAAGGAGGGGAAGTATCAGGGAAAGCCTCTTCAATCAGATACTCTACAACCGGTTACTTTGTAAAAAAATACTCGCATTTCGAAACTGCAACAAATTCAACCGGCATCACTTATGTGAGAATGGTGTTTCCTGTTATGCGCCTGGCCGATTTATATCTTTTATACGCCGAAGCACGTAATGAGTACATGGGGCCCGATGCAGAGACATATCAATACCTGAACCTAGTGAGAGAACGCGCCGGGTTAGAAGGTGTTACCGATAGTTGGTCGAAATATTCGAAATTCCCGGATAAACCTTCTACCAAACCGGGCTTACGTGAGATAATTCAGCAAGAAAGAAACTCTGAACTGGCTTTTGAAGGAAAACGGTTTTGGGATCTAAGAAGATGGAAATTGGCCGATCAGGCAATGAACACAGCCGTAAAAGGTTGGAATGTTGAAGGAACTACTGATATTGATTATTACAGCATAGTCACCTACAATATCCTTTCGTTTACTACAAAAGAGTACCTCTGGCCTTTAAAGCAGGAAACCATCAGGGTGAACCCGAATTTAATTCAAAATCCTTTCTGGGAAAACTAGGGTGAAAAATCTAAAAGGAATTTAAAGATGAAAAAACAATATATAATATACTTACACTTATTCCTGGCATTTGTCCTGCTGAATAATTGTAGCGAAGAATCAATTGGCCAATACCCGGTTGATGACACAGCTCCTCAGAAAGTGTCAAATGTTGTTGTAGAAAACATACCCGGAGGTGCCGTATTAGATTATGACCTTCCGGACGAAGACGACCTTTTATACGTACAGGCAATATATGAATTGCCCAATGGAACAAAAGGTGTTATGAAAACTTCGGTTTTCAGTAACAACATGATTATAAAAGGTTTTGGCAAGTCTCAAAAAAGAAATGTAAATCTAATTTCTGTCGATAGAAGCCGCAACGAATCTTCTCCATTAAACGTTGAGATCGAGCCCAAGGACTCTCCCATTTACGGAATTCTGGACAGTTTAACAGTTCAGGAATCTTTTGGCGGCTTTAAACTAAGCTGGCCCAATTATTTCCAGGAAGACATCGTTTTAGGGGTATTAAAAAAAGACGAAGGAACTCAGGAGTTTGAATACATCGAAAACTTTTACTCCTCCGAGAGTAAAGCCAATAAAGCAGTTCGGGGCCTGGATTCTACCAGGGCAACCTTTGGAATATTTGTCAGAGATACGTACGGAAATCGAACCGATACCCTGGAAATGAGCTTAAAACCATTTTATGAAGAGCAAATTCCAAAAGACGGATTTATTGGAATGCGGCTGTCTTCCTGGTATAAATTACACAGTTATGGCGGTGGAATGGACTGCATGTGGGATGGTATTACAAATGTTGACAACAACATCTATTACATCCAGAACGGAAATGAGATAATGCCATTCTTTACTTTCGACATGGGAGTAAAAGCCAAATTATCACGGTTTAAAATGTGGCAAAGGGTCAACTTCCTGTTTGCACTGCATAATCCGCAACTGTTTGAATGGTACGGAACCAATGATGCAGCCGTGGCAGCAGATTCTGAAACACTGGATTGGGAAAGCAATCCGGCCTGGATTAAAATAATGGATGGTGAATCAAAAAAACCTTCAGGCTTACCGGCAGGTGCTGCACTTACCCCTGAAGATGATGCATACGGACGTGCAGGTGAAGAATTTGAATTTCCGTTGGATATTCCTGCGGTCAGATACCTGAGATTTAAAGAGCTTAGAACCTGGAGTGGCTCCTCGGGCTGTTGCATTGGAGAGTTAACTTTCTGGGGACAAATTGAAAAGTAATCATGACAAACCACGATACCATGAGAAAAACATATCTATACATATTCTCCATCCTGTCTGTTGTCGTTCTGTTCACAAGCTGTTCTGACATGAACGATATTCACGACATGTACCTTGAAAACGGAGAGCGTCTTTATATCGGCAAAGTTGACTCGTTAAAAGCATATCCCGGAAACGAACGGGTGAAACTTGTATTTTGGGCTTCCGATCCGCGGGCAAAAACAGTTGGCTTTTACTGGTACCCCAACAACGATTCTATGTTTGTTGATATTGAACATACATCCAATTCCGATTCATTCGAGGTAGTTATAGGAGGAACGGGTAGTGAAAAATCGATACCCGAAGGAAACTATACCTTAAAAGTTGTAACGAACGATAACAAGGGACATTATTCTGTTCCTTTCGAGAAGATTATGACAATCTACGGCCCAAAATTACAATCAACTTTAACCAACCGGATTATCAAGTCAATTGCATTTGAAGAATCGGAAGGACTACTTTCCGTCTTCTTCTCCGGCCCGGTTAGCGACAAAGAATTAGGCGTTGGGATCAGTTATACTGATAAAAATGGTATTCTTCAAAATCTTTACATCCCTGATTCTTCAATCGGCGACCAAACGGATATTCCAAATGTTGATCCGAGTAAAGGTGTTAAATATCAAACTTACTTTTTACCCGATCCTACCGCAATCGATACTTTTGTTACTGAGCCGGAACGCATCGAAATTGTGCAAACAATAAATGTGGCACTTAACAAACCGGTTATGGTGAGTGATATTCTACGGGATGATTTTCCGGGATCGAATGCTGTTGACGGGATAATTGCCGATAACTCCAGATGGGTAAGCTCTGCTTCCGGAGAACATTGGATTGAGATTGACCTGGAAGGCGAATATCCGGTACATTCTTTTGAAATATGGAACGGCTCGGGCGGCAAGGTTAATACTCCGCTCCCTGATTTAAGATTCCAGGTATTTGTGGATGGAGAATGGCAAACAATTGTGGAAGAAACCGCCAATACAAATGCCAATTATGTGGCAGTATTTGACGAGATAACGACAAGCAAAGTTAAATTTCTAACAAATACACAAACCCGGATTTTCGAACTTGCGGTTTATGTTACTGTTAGATATTGATTTTAAATCTTAACCAACTAAATAATGGCTGCAAACAGAACTCGTATGAGCTTACTTGCAGCCATTTACTGTTTTAATCTGGCAACAGGTTGGTTACCAGCAATTTTTTTCGCATTAACTTCGATTTTGAAAAACAATAGCTATGAAGATTCAAATTAAGCTCTTCCTCCTCGCCATTTTTATTTCCTGTAACGCATTTGCCCAGTCGCAGCTTGTTAAAAACCTGCAACAAGGGAAGGACCAGCTTGTTATCGTTTACGGAACAAGTTTATCAAGTGGAGTACATGGCAAAGCGTGGATGCAAACCGTAGCCGACTACTTTAATAACAAATACGGAAACCACCTTAAATACCAATTGGCCGGCAAAGGAGGCATGTGGTCAACCTGGGGTGTTCAGCATTTGGAAGATAGCGTTATAACAAAAAAACCTGATGCCGTAATCATTGAATTTGGCATTAACGATGCATTTTATAAATACCGGACTTCACCAGAACTTGCTCAGCTGAACCTGGAATACATTATCGACAGGATTCAGCTGGCATATCCTGATTGTGAAATTATTTTACAGGTAATGAATATGCCAATCGGAAAATCTGCCGGGTATCGACCAAACCTGAATGACTACTACAATATGTACCGCGAAGTAGCCCAAAAGCGAAAACTATTGCTGATTGACCATTATCCCAATTGGCAAAAAATTTTAGATCTTGGGGAAGCCGAATTTCTGAAACACGTACCCGATGGCATTCATCCAAACGATGCCAGCGGAAGGACTATAATTGCACCTTTTATAATAGCACAATTGGAAACAGCAAAATAACCAGTATTAATATCAAATCCGATAATTATGAAGTTCCACAAAATCTCAGTTTTCATAGTAAGCATCCTGCTAATTTCTTGCAGTAGCAGGTCAAAACAAAGTTCTTCGGAAGCCCCGCAGAGAGAAGTTGAAAGCGCCGACGTAATTATTTACGGCGGGACATCGGCAGCAGTAACCGCAGCCGTTGAAGTAGTTCAATCCGGAAAATCGGTTATTGTAGTTTCGCCCGACACACACCTGGGCGGACTTTCGTCAGGCGGGCTTGGTTTTACTGACACCGGTAATAAATCAACAATTGGCGGGCTTTCCCGCGAATTTTACCACCGTGTTTGGTTGCATTACAACAACGATGCGGCCTGGGTTTGGGAAAAGCATTCGGAGTACGGAAACAAAGGTCAGGGAACCGTTGCCATGGACGGGGAAAACCGGACCATGTGGATTTTTGAACCTCACGTGGCTGAACAGGTTTTTGAAGACTTTATTGCTGAAAACAACATTCGGGTTGACCGCAACGAATGGCTTGACCGGGAAAACGGCGTGGAAGTAAAAAATGAGAAAATTGCAGCCATTACCACACTTTCCGGGAAAACGTACAAAGGCAAAATATTCATCGATGCTACTTATGAAGGAGATTTAATGGCAGCAGCCGGTATCTCCTACCATGTTGGCCGCGAGGCTTGTTCCGAATTCAACGAACAATGGAACGGTGTTCAGGCAGGAGTGTTTCACCATGGCCATCATTTTAAAACCAATATCGACCCCTATGTGGTTCCGGGCGATCCTTCCAGCGGCTTGTTGCCTAAAATTTCAGCAGAAAAACCCGGGCCTAATTGCAGCGCCGATAAAAAAGTTCAGGCCTACTGTTTCCGATTGTGTATGAGCAATCACCCCGACAACCGGATTCCTTTTCCAAAACCAGATAATTACGACCCAAAAAACTATGAATTGCTTGCCCGCGTTTTTCAATCGGGCTGGAAAGAGTGGTTTAATAAGTTCGATATGATCCCAAACAAAAAAACAGACACCAATAACCATGGCCCGTTTAGCAGCGACAATATTGGCATGAACTACGATTATCCTGAAGCGTCGTATGAAAGACGAAGAGAGATTATAAAAGAGCACGAAGATTATCAGAAAGGGCTGTTGTATTTTGTTTCAACCGATTTACGCGTTCCTGCTGACATTCGCGATAAAATGAAAAACTGGGGTTTGGCTGCCGACGAGTTTGTTGACAACGGAAACTGGCCGCATCAACTGTACATAAGGGAAGCCCGCCGGATGATGGGAGAATACGTAACCACCGAAAATGATGTGCTGGGCAAACGGCCTGTTCCAAACCCGATAGGAATGGGGTCGTACACCATGGATTCACACAATATACAACGCTATGTTACCGACGAAGGGTTTGTACAAAACGAAGGTGACCTGGGGGTTCATCCACACGATCCTTATCAGATTTCGTACGGATCAATTGTCCCCAAAAAGGAAGAATGTACCAACCTTTTTGTACCGGTAGCAGTTTCTTCCAGCCACATTGCTTACGGCTCTATTCGAATGGAACCGGTATTTATGATCCTGGGACAATCAGCAGCAGCGGCGGCCTGTATTTCAATCGACGAAAACATTGATATACAAAACGTTCAATACGAGAAACTGAAAGAGCTGCTGCTTTCTAAAGGACAAGTAATCAGTACCGATAGCACAGTTCAATAAACATGTCATTTTTATAAAACCTCTCATCCTTCATTTTTCCAAATAAAGGATGAGTGGAACCATTTGCTTTGTTGTTCGTTTTTATATTTCTAAATTTGATTTTACAGAGGCAGATACGTAAGAACCGTATTTCCTGAAAAACTACCTTACTAAATCAGATTGCTTTTATGAGCTAAATGCTGATAATCTGTATCTGTTTGTTTATGACAAAATAGGAACAAGAAGCCTGCAGAGGAATGGCTAACAAACCTTTTTGAATATAATCTGACCTATGAATTTTTAAACCAATTGTATGGATGAATACGATTTGATCAGTGGCATTAAAAATGGCAACGAACCTGCTTATCGTCATCTGTATTCAAAATATTATATCCCCTTGTGCCATCACGCACAAAAAATAGTTGCCGACAAAGACCTGGCTGAGGAGGTAGTTCAACTTATGTTTTTGAAATTGTGGGAAAATCGTACAAAATTTACAATTACAGGATCGTTACACGCTTATCTGTACAAGGCTGTTATTAATAATAGCATCAATTTTATTAAAAGTAAATCGGCGAGAGTGCGGAACCACAATGTACAGCTCGACAATTTATACGACTATATTGCCATAAGCCAGGACAACGGATATTCCATATACATTGCGACAGAACTGAAAGAAAAGATTGAAGAAGCAATTGATTCACTGCCCGAAAAATGCCGGCAAATTTTTAAGATTAGCCGGTACGAGGGTAAATCGAACGAGGAAATTGCCGGCAGCTTAGGGCTTTCAAAAAACACCGTTCAGAAACAAATTTCGATCGCATTGCAAAAATTAAAGGAATCGATAAAAGACTCAGTACTAGTGCTTTTCACTATTCCTGTAAAAAAAAGATAAATTTTTCCGATTTTCCCTTTACTGTGGCTTACCATTTTTTTGTCTTATTAATGTAAGCCGGTAAAAATGACAAAATTAGACGAACTCGTAATTGGATTTTTAAACAACCAACTTGATAAATCACAGAAAGAGGAATTAAAAAAGTTGCTTGATGAAAGCGCTTTCAACAAAAAACATTTTAAAGAATTGGAAGCGCTATACAATGCCACCCAAATAATTGGCAACCCTGAACAATATAATCCCAATTTTACCAACAGCGACCTTCGAACCCAAATTCTGGTTGACAAAAAAATCAGGAAAATAAGATTACGCTATTTGTTTATTAATGCTGCTTCTGTGGCCGCACTTATTTTAATGGCACTTACTCTCGTGGTTGTTTTGCCAAAAACAAAATTATTTCTTTCAGATAATGAGAACATCGCTTACCAGGAAATTAATACTCCAAAAGGATCGCGATCGCAGGTTATACTCGCCGATGGCACAAAAGTGTGGTTAAATGCGGATAGTAAACTTATTTACCCCAGCCGGTTTAGCAATAACCAACGTGAAGTAAAACTGGAGGGCGAAGCTTATTTTGATGTAGAAACCAACAAAGAAAAACCATTTTATGTGCGTGCCGGGGAGATTAATGTAAAAGCTACCGGAACTTCATTCAATGTTAAGAATTATCCGAACGAGAACCTTATTGAGACAACTTTGCTGAAAGGAAAAGTGATTATAGAAAAAGCTGCCTCCGCAAATGAAAAGGCAATTGAGCTGATAGCCTTGAATCCGAATGAAAAAATAACCTTCACAAAAGGAAATAAAACCGGCGTTAAAGAGCTGGTAAACCTCACTAATACTGAAAATGAAATTGACAACACAATCGCATTAAGGACAATTAAGGCTGCAGTTTTAACCAAAGAGGCCAATGTTGCAAAAACAGTTTCGTGGAAAGACAACAAAGTAATCTTTGAGAAAGAATCGTTTGAAATGATTGTAAATCAGCTTGAACGGCGCTTTGGCGTCACCTTCATCTTTGAGAGCGAGAGCACAAAAAAAATATTGTTTACGGGAACTTTCGACGAAGTAAGTATTGAAGGTGCGCTTGAGGCAATGAGCTTTGCAACTCCTTTCGGGTATAAAATAGAAAACGATACAATCAGGATCTCAAAAAACGAATAAATAACTAAACAATAATGCCTATGTAACAAACCAAAAGGCCAAAAAATGCTACCAACATTCTCTGGCCTTGAAAATCTAACAAAATGTACACGCTCAAAATGTAACATTAGTGTTAAACTAAATCAAAACAAATTTATGAACAAAATTGAGAAACTTATATCTTTTTCGAATGAAAAGGGTATTCATCAAACTTTACTGAAAATGAAACTATTGGGTTTTATCATCTTTATTTCTGTTTTGCATGTATCGGCAGAAAGTTACTCCCAACAGACAAAACTGGACCTGAACTATAAGAATTACTCAATTAAACAGATTTTGAGTGAGATCGAAAATCAGAGTCAGTATAAATTCCTGTATCCAAGCGACCTGATCGATGTAGATAAGCGGGTTGATGTGAAAATAAAGAACAAAGACATCATCCAGATTATGGAAGAAATTTTTAAAGATGAATCCGGAATAATCTTTAAAGTGGTTGAAGATAACCTGGTGGTAATTTCATCGGAAGAGGCGCAGCAAAAAACAATTACGGGGAAAGTTGCAGACAAAGACGGAAATCCCTTGCCAGGAGTTACAATTGTGGTAAAAGGAACTACAAACGGTACAATTTCGGATACGGATGGAAATTTTATATTGCCAAATGTTGGTCCGGAACATACCCTTGTTTTTTCTTTTGTGGGTATGGAAACACAGGAAGTCCCGGTGGGTACACAGTCAACTTTTAGTATAAAAATGTCAGAAAGTACGGTAGGGCTGGAAGAAGTAGTGGCCATCGGATACGGAACCATGAAAAAGTCGGATTTAACAGGTGCCGTATCTTCTGTAAATAATGAAGACCTGGAAGCTGTTCCGGTTTACAATATGGAGCAGGCCTTAAAAGCCAATGCATCCGGTGTTCGTGTTAGTCAAAATTCAGGTCAGCCCGGCTCCCGGATTGAAGTTCGGATACGCGGCGGTAACTCTATGATCGGAGATAACGGGCCACTTTATGTTATCGATGGTTTTCCCGTAACCGGAGGTATTAACTTTATCAACCCTTCCGACATTGAATCCATTGACATTTTGAAGGATGCTTCGGCAACTGCAATCTACGGAGCAAGAGGGGCCAATGGTGTTGTTATAATAACATCGAAAAGAGGCTGTATGTTTGTAAAAGTGCATAAGCATCCAAATTTTGTAAATTAGTTTTTGCAAAACAAAAAGATGAACACTTATGCAAAGGAAAGTTAAAACAATTAGTTTTCATGGACAA
>JBKEDN010000171.1:0-13901 GCA_047975435.1 Draconibacterium sp.
TGGGAAGTAACCGCTTTAAATCGTACGTTTGGTTTCGTTGTCATTGCAGCCTTTAAGATACAATTCTTAAAGGGATAACAAAAACAAAGGCTGTCCAATTTTACTTTTTGGACAGCCTCATCACTGCGTCGAAGGGTATCACTATTTTGAATACTTTTGCACAAAACAATGTAACATGATTAAAGTAGGAGACAGGGTAAAATTCCTGAACGACGTGGGTGGCGGTGTTGTAACCGGTTTCATCAGTAAAAATATGGTGAATGTGGAGGGCGACGATGGTTTTGAAGTACCGTACTCCGTTTCGCAACTGGTAAATGTAAGTGCGCCCGAGCTAAATGCCAAAGGTACCGTTCCGCAACCTGCACCTGTACCGGAAACAAAAGCAGCAGAGCCGGAATATATTGAGCCGGAAGGCGAAGTGATCAACGGAAAAGATGCACCTGACTTTTATTTTTGTTTTGTTCCGAAGGATGCCAAAAATCCGTTGGCAGGAGAAATTGAGGTTTTTTTGATTAACGATAGTAACTTCAAAATACTGTTTACTTATTCTTATTTAACTGAAAGCGATGTAAAAACGGTGGAGACCGGAAATCTGAAATCAAATTCAAGGTTGAAGATCGACTCGCTGACTCAGGAAGATTTGAGCAGCCTGCCTGATTTTGGGTTTCAGATACTGCGTTTCAAGGATGCCGGAAATGAGTGGTTTTCGCCGGTAGCCAAACGTTTTAAAGTAAATCCGGTACGGTTTTACAAGGCTTCTACTTTTCAGCAAAGCGCTTATTTTAAACGGCCGGCAATGGTATTGAAAATTACCGCCAATCCGTTACAAGATAACCTGGACACAATAACCGAAGCGGAATTCAAGCAGTTGATAAAAGAAAAATCAGAGGTAGAAACACCTGTAAAAATCCAGAAAAAGAAACCGACAGATGAGGTGGTGTTTGATTTGCACATCAACGAACTGCTGGACCAGCCCGAAGGTTTGAGCAAGCGCGAAATGTTGGAAATTCAGCTTGAAAAAGTAGAATCGGAAATGAACAATGCCATTCGCGACCGGGTCAAACGTATTGTTTTTATTCACGGGGTGGGGCAGGGTGTTTTAAAACAGGAAGTAGCCAACATCCTTAACCGCAAGTTCAGAAAATACTATTACCAGGATGCTTCGTTTAAAGAATACGGTTACGGGGCAACCATGGTGATTCTGCGAAGGTGAGTTGGTGTGGGGAGAAGAAACTCTGACCCCGAAATGCCGAACTCTTAACAATTTGTGTATTTTTGCGGCGGCAGGCCGTTTTATCGCCCTGACGTTTACCGTCGGGGAGGAAAGTCCGGGCAACACAGGGCACCGTGCTTCTTAACGGGAAGATCTTTGAAAGAGGGTAGCAACATAACAGAAAATAACCACCCTGCGGTGGCGTGTCCACGGCGGGGAACGGGTGAAAAGGTGCGGTAAAAGCGCACCGGTGGTGGTGGCAACATCATCAGCCGTATGTCTCGCGGGTTGCAAGGCCATGTATATCCCGGTTGTTTGCCGCTGTTGCGGTACAGCAGAACGGCCCGTTTTGTTCCTAACGCACAAAGGAACCGGGAGGGGTAGGCTGCAGGATCCGGATAGTGATATCCGGGCCAGATAAATGATAAAGCTTTCTCGAGTAATCGGGATTGACAGAACCCGGCTTACAGGCCTGCCATTTTTTTTTCATTGCTGCATTTTAGCCGGACATTTACGATGGAGGAAAAGAGAAAAAATACGGATATTGAAGTTTTAACCACAAAAGATGTGAGAAAAGCTTTTGTGATGAACCAGCCTTTTGTGCCTTCGTTTCATGGTTCGTTGTTTATCCGGAAAGGCCATATAAATGTCAGGTATAAATTCAACGAACACTTGATCCCGTGTTGTAGTGTATTGCATTTAAACCGTTTGGTTGTTGTCGAGTTTCTGGAGATTTCTGAAGATGCCGAACTTTTGATGATTGTGATCGGCAGTGATTTTCAGCATCGGATACCCGTGCGTTTCAGTAAGCTTGATATGATTCAGTATTTTGCAACTTCTCCGTTTTTGCAGCTATCGTTTAGCGAAAGTGAGTTTAAGGATATTTGGCAGATACTGACGATTATGGAACAGCGGCAACACAATAACAATTATCAGTTTACCGTCGATTTGTTACATACTTTGCTGGTATCGGTTTCGTATATAATGGCAAAACAGATTAATGAAAATGTGGCGGTCCAAGATAAGGATGAATCGCGCAGCGAAAAGCTGGCCGTTGAGTTTATTCGTTTATTGCATATTCATTTCAGGGAGTAGCATAATCTTCGTTTTTATGCGCAACATTTGGGGGTTACATCAAAACATCTGTCAGAAAATCTGAAAAAAGTTACGGGTTTTACCGGTCGCGAGCTCATAAATATGGCCTTAATTTGCGAAGCAAAAATATTGCTTGTAAATGATAATCTGAAAGTTGGGGAAATTTCGGAGCAATTGAATTTTAGCGATCAGTTTGCCTTTAGTAAGTTTTTTAAACGCCTGACGAGTGCAAGCCCTACCGAATATAGCGGTAGTTTTGTGGCTGTTTAATCCGTCATTCAGACATGCTTTCCCGACGATAGTCTATTCCCTGTTACTTAAAGTATTTTGATCTTTGTAGCCTTTTGGATTTGCAAAATCTTGAAATTGTAATCGAAAGATTGTAGGAATAAGATTAGCGGAAACAATTGAACTTTTAGTATCTGTGGTACAACATCGTTTATAAACAGATGAGAATCATACTACTAAATAAAGGTTTTATGTTGAATTGAATAATATATTGTATTTTTGAATAAGGGAAATAAGCCGGCAACTGTCATTTCATTGTTACAGATTATGCCTGTTTACCGGCAACAGAAAACAATTTACAGATAATTTCATTACAAATTATCCATTAGAAAACTAGAAACAATCGACGTAGATGGGAAATATTTACATGCAGGAAAACAAGGGGGAAATCAGAAAAATGATTGGAAAAGTAAAAGGAGGACAGATTCTTTCGGAAAAAATACTTTAGATGGATTTCTGAGGTTGTGTCTTTTTCGGGGGTCTGGGAAATATACGTCAGATTGCGTTAATATTAACATATGAAATATTTGACAGTCCTTTTATTTGTCATTTTTTTGTCACATTCAGTATTCGCACAGGAACAAAAAGTTCGATATAATATCGGGGTTCTGGGAATGAATGTAGGAGAGCTTTCCGTAACTCAAAGTGGAGAGAAAGGAAATCTGGACATACATGCCGTAACCGATGTTAACGTAAAAATAATTGTTCCGTATCGCGTAAAATTTGTTCAGAACAGCACCTACCGTCAGGGACATTTGGAAAATTTCCATGTACAAACTTTAAAAAACGGAAAAATAAATTCGGATTCAAGGCTTGAAAGAAACGGAGACTCTTACATGCTGATAAACGATGGAGATACAACGATGGTAACTCAGGATATTACTTACAGCGGGAGCATGCTTTATTTTAACGAACCGGTTGATGTGCCGGAGGTGTATAAAGAGCGTAATGGGGAAGTACAGCAGATAAAATCGCTTGGTAATCATATTTATACAATAAAAGATGATACGGGCAAAAAGGCACATAAATATTATTATGAAGACGGGATTTTGAAGGTGGCAGAATTAAAGCATCCGTTGGCAACCATTTATTTAAAACGTATTATTTCATCAAAGTAAGGTTACAATGATTATTTATTCGCACATAGAGCCTGTGTATTACATTTTACCCTTTATCGGGTTTATTGTAGGCTTGCTTGGTACCATGCTGGGCGGCGGCGGCGGATTTATCTTTTTGCCTTTACTTACAATTCTGATTGGTGTGCCCATGCAAACGGCTGTCATTACTTCGCTGGTTGCTACTTTACCCATTGTAGTTGTTGGGACTGTTGGCCATACCCGAAAGTCAAATATCGATTTCAGAACCGGATTAATGTTTGCCATTGCCGGAGTTATCGGAGCTTTTGTTGGTGCGGGAATAACCAGTCTGATCAGTCCGGATGAGTTGCGCGTAAGTTTTGGAATTTATTTGGTTCTTATTGCGGTACATATTGCGTACGGCACAATCCGGAAAAATGAAGAAACCAAAAGCAACGATACTTCGTCTTCCAATTATGAGATAAAGAAAAAGGTAAAAGGATCTTTCTTCGGATTATTTGCAGGTATTATTACCGGTACATTTGGGACCAGTGGCACTGCCCCCGTGATAGCCGGACTTTTTTCGATGGAAATTCCACTGAAATTAGTCATCGGAACATCGTTACTGGTGGTGCTTGCCAATACTGTTTTTGCCATCGGGGCACATTTTCTGGTCGGGCAGATTGACCTTACATTGGTACTTTTTCTTACCGGCGGGTCGGTGATCGGTTCGGTGTTGGGCCCCAACCTGCTTTCAAAAATGAAAACGGATAAATCAGAAAACAAGGCCCGTTATATATATGCATTTGTAATGGTAATCATTGGCGTTTTGATGATTGCCGGTTTGAAAAAATAAATTGATGTATAAAAGATGATTCGTGCTATTTACTATATAATTCTTATTTATTTCCTTTTAGGGGGAATCGCTTTTTACATTATCAACCGGAAAAAAGATCCCGCAGTTGCCAAAGAAAGTTATACCAAGTTTGGTGTGTACTTTCTTATCATCAATGCATTGTTTTTTAGTATTACCATAAACCCGGCCGTATTTCATTTTATAAGTATAATTATTGTTTTAGCCGGGCTGTGGGAATTGTTCAAACTGTATAAAAACAGTGGTTTTCAGCACAAAGGTTTCTTTTTCCTTGCCTTGCTGGTTTTTGCAATTCTGTCATTTGGTTTTATAGCTTTTGGCGGATTTGAAAAAGGTTTGATTCTGTTCGCTTTTTTGGTGCTTTCAATCTTTGACAGTTTTAGCCAGATTACCGGACAATTGTGGGGGCGCAAAAAGCTGTTTCCTGAAATAAGCCCGAAGAAAACCGTGGGCGGACTGGTTGGCGGCACTTTGGTGGCACTGGTGAGCAGTTATTTGTTAAAAGATTTATATGCCGGCCAAACTGGTGGAGCCTTTGTTCTGGCGGGTGGGGTTATTTTATTTGCTTTTGCCGGCGACTTGTCGGCCTCGTATTACAAACGAAAATTTGGAGTAAAAGATTTTAGTAAGCTGATTCCGGGGCACGGAGGCCTGTTGGATCGCTTTGATAGCCTTATAGCAGGCGGTGCGTGGGTTGCACTGTATATGCTGGTTTTTTAATTGTTGGAAGAGCGTTTAAAAAGTTATGGGAAATATTGTCATATTATCATTTGTTTACCTTGTTGGAATTGTTCTGTTATTGGCATTTAACGAGTTAAATTACAGGAGGCTTAACCTGAAAGGGGAGTTTACGCGTAAATTTGCCCATTTTGTGGCAACGCTGGCAGTAGTGCCTTTCCCATACATTATTCCGTCGCACTGGTATGTTTTAGTGCTGGCAATTTTGTTCTTTGCCGCACTTTTTGTAACACAATACAGCAAGCAACTGAAATCGATCCACGATATTGAGCGAAAATCTGTTGGCAGTTACTTGCTTCCCCTGTCAATTTATGTTACCTTTTTAATAGCAAACCTGCTTGACAATAAGTTCATTTACATTTTGCCCATGCTGATTCTGGCCATCTGCGACCCAATTGCGGCCATTTTAGGAATCAATATTAAAAACTACAACGGTCGCATCGTAATATTTGGGCACAAATTGAATAAAACATGGTTGGGATCGGGTAGTTTTCTGGTTACCAGCTTTATAATCAGCCTTATTGCACTATATTTTCACAGGCATGTGTTTGACCTGAAAACATTTTTACTGGCGCTTTCGGTTGCTGTGGCAACCACTCTGGGCGAATTGGTTAGCTGGCGTGGATCTGATAATCTTACCATCCCTCTTAGTGCGGTGTTGGTATTGGTTTTATTTCTGTAGTTGGATAAGTTTAAAAGAATAAAAAGATAGTTGTAGTATTCTCACGAGAAAACAAGAAACATGAAAACAATAGTTATTAACGGAGCAAATGGCTATGTAGCAGCCAACTTTATAAACGAGCTACTTCTGGAGGATTTCAATATTATTGCCCTGGTGAGGGCGGGGAAAGTTCCGTCGGAGCAAAGAATGAGCAATATGCTTTCCGAATTAAACGATGGGAAAAGAATTGAATCTGATAAACTGAAAGTGTTTGATTACTCACTGGTTGATGAAAATTTCTCGATCAGTGAAGATCAACTGGAGGAGATATTTAACGGCGATGTGGATTATTTTCATTTTGCAGCCAGTTTGAAATATGATTTTAAAGCAAAAGACGAAATTTTTCAGACAAACCTGGATGGTGTTCAGAATTCAATGAAAGTATTTTCAAGGTTTGCAAGCCAAAACTCACGCTTTTTCTTTATCAGCACTGCTTATTCGAGTGGAATTATGGACGGAAAGTTTGAAGAGAAATTCTATGATAATGCTGATATTTCCATGTTCCGCAATTATTACGAACAATCAAAGCGGTTTGCCGAAAACCTGATCAGAAAACAAATTGAAGAAGAAGGACTGAACGGGCATATTCTACGTTTATCGCAGGTGGTAGGAAACAATAAAACAGGCGTTACCAAAACCGATTATGGTATTTTTGACTTCGGGCGCCGTATTCAAAGCCTGGCCAACCGCAATCCATACCGGAAAGTGCGCGTAAAGGTAAACCCTGAAACCACACAGAACCTGATTCCGATCGATACGGTTGTGGCTTACCTGATGCAAGTGGTAAAAATACCCGAGGTTCCGGTAATTTTAAATGTGGTGGCAAAAGCAGGCATTCAAAACCGCTTTATTTTAAGTTGTTTGAGTGAGTTACTGCCGATTACACTTTTGGCAGAACCCGGTTTGGAAGTTTCAGAAATGGATTCATACGAAAGGGTTATTTCCATTGGAATGTCTTTTACAAATAGTTATACTGACACAAACATGAACTTTGATACCGCAAAACTGGACGAGGTAATGCAGTTAGAAGAGAATGAGGCCACTGAGGAATCCATTCGTAAAATGTTGGAGTATTTTTTGGGCAAGTCGTCCGATAAAAAGGCGAGAATTGCAAGCTAGCAGCAAAAGAGAAACAGAATGTAGTGTACGGCAGGCGTGTTTTATTTTGGAGTAGCTAAATAAGAAACCCGACTTTGCGTATAAAGCTTCCGGTTAAACAGCCGGAAATATTGATAAACAGACAATTTTTAAAGAATGAAACAGATTACAGTAAGAGGGGAAAAAATACTAAACGTACCCAATTTTATAAGTCTTTACCGACTACTGGCCTTTCCCCTGATATTTTATTTTGCACTCACGGGTCAGGAAAAATACTTTGTTATTTTCTTGTGTATTAGCCTGGTAAGTGATGTGTTGGATGGAAATATTGCGCGTATATTTAAACTTCAGACCAACTTTGGTGCAGCGCTCGACAATCTGGCTGATATATGTACTTACGCCATGGCATTGCTGGGGTTATTTATTTTTAAATGGACCGAAATTGAGCCACATGCCTGGTTCTTATACTTGTTCCTGGCGGTTTTTGTGCTGAGTTATATTGTTTCATTTTACCGCTTTGGTAAAATACCCGGCTTGCATTTGTACTCGGCTGTATCGGCCGGGTATGTCCAAAGTATATTCTTTTTTGTACTCTTTGTTTTTGGGTTTTATACCTGGATGTATTACCTGGCAGTAGGCTGGGGAATTGTTGCATACACCGAAAAGATTTTTGTTTTGATCCGGCTCGATGACATCCGGATTGGAGTAAAAGGATTGTACTGGTTGAATAAAAGCCAAAAGCAGCAGTCAATAAATTAAAACAAATGTTAAGGAGGTTATATACAACTGCTACACTTTTGCTTGTGGTAAGTTGGTTGGGGCTTGCTCAGGAAATTACCGGAATTGTAAAGGATGCGGATACCAAAGAGTCTATTCCCTATGCCAATATCTGGATAAAAGGAACGATGCAGGGAACCCAGTCAAATGCAGAAGGCTACTTTGTGTTAAAAAAAACGCAAGGCGACACGCTGGCAGTTTCATCGGTTGGATACATTCAGCAGGAAATTTTATTGAACGGGCAAAACCAGCAGCTAACGGTTGAACTGAAACAGGAAGTTCAGAATATAGAGGAAGTAACCATCAAATCAGATGTTCCCTTGGGACGGGTGGTTTTTAACCTGATACAGAAACACAAAAAAGAAAACCGCGAGAAACTGGAACAGGTGCGCGATTACAAACAGTTGGAAAATACAACCGTTTATATTGCTGTAGATACCACTACAAAAATCAATCGTTTTTTTGACAACATGGAAGAAGTGACCATGGAAATGGAGGGAGAGAACCTTCGTTTTTCACCTATTTACCTGTTGGAAGAAGCTGAACGGGTTTCGAACGATTCGATGAGTACGGTATATAAGAAAAAAGACGGGATTTTCCCGAGGCTGAATCCGGCTATCGAAAGCCTGTTGCTGGATAATGTGGTTGTTGATCTGAATTTTTACAAAGAGCAGATTCAAATTCTCGATCGTGGCTTTATTTCACCCATAGCCGGCTCGGCGTGGATGTATTACAATATTTATTTTAATGACAGTATTTTTGTGGGGGACGATACTTTTTATAAAATGACCTACTCCCCCAAGAATCCGCGTAATCCCCTGTTTTCGGGTAGTTTTATGGTTGATAGCAAAACTTTTGCACTGAAAAGCATTGAAGCTTATATTTCAGGAAAAGCAAACCTGAACTTTGTTAACGGTTTCAGAGGGTATGTTTCCTATACCACCCTTCCGGACGGGAACTATTTTTACGACGAGCAGAACATCGGTATTAACTTGTCGATACGGCTGAATAAAGACTCTTCGGCATACAGCTCAAAACGCATGGATCAGATTGCCAGCGGAAACTGGTTGATCAATAAGACCACGCAATATTCAAATGCCGAAAGATTGAATAATGTAAAGCCAGGCGAATGGAAAAGCCAGCCAGAATTTGAGTTGGATCGTGTAGGAGAAGATACCTATTTTGCTGTTAGTAAGTTAAAAGAACAAAAGGTTGTAAAAGGAATTGATAAAATTGGGGGAATGGCACTAACCAGCTTTTTTAACGCCGGAAAGCTGGATGTGGGCCCCGTATTTGACATTTACAGTACCAACCGTATTGAAGGAACGCGCCTAACAATTCCTTTACGTACCAGCGAAGAAATGTTTAAACGTTTTTCGGTGGGCGGTTTTCTTGGCTATGGAACAACCAGTAAAGAGTTTAAATACGGTGCTAATCTTATTTTTCAACCCGGAAGTACTGACCGGTTCTTAATGCGGTTAAGGTATTACAACGATTACAACCTTATTTCGAACGACAAATTTTTGCGCTTCATAAAAAACAATCCGAACAATAAAGGAAATGCCAATTTTATTGCGTCTTTTACCACGCGTGAAAAAAATCCGTATTTGAAAGAGGAACAATTTGTTGAAGCCAGGTTTGAGTTCAACTCCTCAAAAGATGTTCATCTGGAAGCATCGCCTTATGTACAATGGAATAAGAGTACTCCTTATGTGCATTTTGTAAGAGATGGGAATTTTTATACAAAATACAATAACTATGGTGTTCTCTTTGATTTGCGTTTGGCTTTTCGCCAGCATTACGATAAGTTCTTTTTCGACCGGGTATATTATATAAATCCGGTACCGGTTGTTAATTTAAGCTGGGATGTGGGAACAACCACCATTCCAGGTGTTGCCAAGAGTGACCTGGGTTTTTATTCGCATTTACACGGAGCTGTTTCGGGCCGGCTTTTGTTAGGCCAGCTTTTTATTAATTACATGCTAAACGGTGGTTATTTGTTTGGCGATGCACCATACGATTTGCTCGATCAGCCGGTAGGTTCCATGTCGTTGGGATTTGCCAAATACAGGTTTAACCTGTTGCATCATGCTTCGTTTGCACACAACGTTTACACCAACCTGCATGCACATTTAAACGGAGGCGGGGTTGTACTGAACAAAATACCTTTAATCAGGGCCCTGAAATTGCGGGAAATTGTTTCGATAAAAGCACATTACGGTAATCTTACAAAATCATACAAATCGATATTTGATTTACCCGATTTTTACGACAACAGTAAAAATGTACCTTATGCCGAAATCGGATTTGGGGTAACCAACGTTTTTAAAGTACTTCGGGTGGAATATGTAAGGCACCTGGGGCGTACTTACCGCAACGCCGAATTTACGGATAAGAACGGTATATTCTTTAGGGCCGAGATGAGCTTCTAAGATTAACTTATCAGTTGCCTATTCAAGAGAAAAATGAAAGATTTTTGGATAAGATAAAAAGCATTTTTTAAAGAAAGTTAGAAGAAAAAGCGGAATACGGCAGGTGATTTATAAATAAACCCCGGGAAGAGCTCCCGGGGTTTATTTGTTCCGATAAAAATAAATTTTTGGTTTCCGATCAGTTGTCGATTGGTTTCTTATCTTTCATCGCCTTTTGTGCATTTTCTGCCATTTCCATCATTTCGGTTACAACACCGGAATGTGCGTCAGCCACGTTGGTTTCTTCTCCCTGGTCGTCATTCACATCGTACAATTGCGGGGTATCAAAATTACCGGTCCAGTGTTTCCCCGGAAGAATGAGTTTCCAGTTTTTGTACCTTACGCTCATTAGTTTTCCATATGCGGTAAATCCATAAACAGCTTTGTGTGGCGACTTTGCACCCTCTTCTACTTTCATTAAAGGCTGAATATCTTTCCCGTCAATCACCCTGTCGGTTGGAATTTCAGCACCGGCCACATCTGCAAAAGTGGTAAATAAGTCCATTCCTGTAATTATTTCATCACATTGTGTTGATGCCGGAATATTTCCCGGCCATTTCATAATACATGAAACACGGATGCCTCCATCAAAACGTTCCTGGTATTTTCCTTCACGCAAAATATGGTCACGGTTTTCATCGGTATAACCAAATTTCCCGTAGCAGTTTTCCAATTCCTGGTCGCGGTGTACCAACGGTCCGTTATCCGAAGTAAAAACAATTATGGTATTATCTTCAATTTTCAACCTTTTCAGGGTATTCAGAATAATTCCTACCGAGCGGTCGAGGTATTCCACTGCATCGCCATAAGCGCCTGCTTTGCTCTGTCCCTCAAATCCGCGCGGAACAAAGTAAGGTGTGTGGGTTTCGATGTTGGCATACTGAAGATAAAATGGCTTTTCATCCTGAACAGCACGGTAAATAAACTTACAGGCTTCGCGTGTGAAAAGTGCCGGTAATTCAGCTAAATCGTTATTATCGCACCGTTTGATTACCTGCGCCTGCTCGATTAACGGAACCTGCGGATCACTGATCCCGTTGGGACGCCAACCCGAGTTGCCAATACGCTCCGGCCCATGGTCGTTGGGGTAGGGAATACCCAGAAACTCATCGAAGCCATGAACACATGGCAGGTATTGCGGCAGATGGCCTAGATGCCATTTCCCGTACAGACCGGTGGTGTATCCCTGTTCTTTTAATAATTCGGTTATTGAAACCTCCAACTCATCTTCCAATCCATTCTTAGAATGGGGAAAAAGTACATACAAGCCGGTTCCGTTGTTTACCCTCGAAGCATATCGTCCGGTTAAAACTGAAGCACGCGAAGGCGTACAAGTACCGTGAGGTGTGTAGAAATTGGTAAATTTCATTCCTTCGGTGGCGAGTTTGTCAAGATTTGGTGTATTAATATCCTTCGATCCAAAACAACTCAAATCGTCATAGCCTACGTCGTCGGCAATAATGTGGATGATGTTGGGTTTTTTATTTTCCTGGGCAATGGCAGAGAACGAGCCTGCAATAAGTAGGAAAATGAAGAGAAATTTAATTTTAAAATACATAGATAAAATTTTAATATGTTGTTTTTAATGCGTTAGTCAATACTGTCGCCAAGCACTTTCATTCTGAAACGTCCCAAGCCGGCCATTTGGTGCTCATTTAGCATGATTTCTTCCATCTGACCGATAATATCAGGATGTTGTTCAGAAACATCATTTAACTCCTGAATGTCGGTGCTTAAATCATAAAGTTCCAGTTTCAGGTTTCCCTTTTTTATAATGTTTTTGCGAATTCCTTTCCACTGTCCAATCCTCACGGCCTGTTGTCCACCGTATTCGGGATATTCCCAATACAGGTATGGATGTTCCGGTTGTTTTTTCTCTAAAAGGGTAGGAAGAAAGCTTATTCCATCTGCAACTTTTGGAGTTTCTATGTTCACTACATCACATAATGTTGGCATTACATCCCAAAAAGCTGAAACATGATCAGAAACTGTTCCTGGTTTCACTTTTGCCGGCCAACAAGCAATCATCGGAACCCGGAAACCACCTTCATGAACAAAGCCTTTGCCCCAGCCGTATTCGCTTTTAAAAGGGCCACCACTGTCGAACCAGGGCGAGTCGGTACCTCCGTTGTAAGTCGGTCCGTTGTCTGATGTAAAAATGATGAGTGTATTGTCATATTCTCCCATATCTTTTAGTTTCTGAATCAGTTTCCCAATGTTTTCATCGAGGTACGAAATCATTGCCGCATAGGCCGCATGAGGGTAGCGTTGCGGGAAATATCCTTTTTTGCCATCGTAGGGTTCTTCGTTGCCAAATTTCTTTACGTAATAATCTATCCAACGTTGAGGTGCTTGTAGCGGGGCGTGCGGAATTGGTGTAGCCCAGTAAAAGAAGAAAGGATCTTCTTTGTGTTTGTCTATAAATCCCATCATTTCCGAGAACATCACATCCGGAGCATACTTTTGTAGCGTATATTTTGAGTAACTGGCATTGTTATACGGGTCGGCGCCGGGAGCGAGTTTGGTACCTGGGGCAACTGTGTCGTTACCAAGATACATTCGGACATCGTTTTTATACAGGTGAACCGGATAATAGGTATGTGCCTGCCGTTGACAATTGTATCCAACAAAAAAATCGAAACCTTTTTGCGTAGGAGTACTCGTAGTGTTGGGTGCACCAAGTCCCCATTTCCCTGTCATTCCTGTTGAATAACCGGCTTTTTTCATCAGGCTGGCAAGAGTTTCGGTTCCTTCTTTCAGCGGACGTTGCCCTTCCAGCGTTGAATCGGCCAGCTGGGCAATATAGCTCCAAACATCACCCCGCTCTTTCCATTCGTCATTTCCTCTTATCTGCGCATGCCCGGAATGTTGTCCGGTTAGAAGCACACATCTTGACGGTGCACAAACCGGTGCTCCCGAATAAAATTGCGTAAAGCGCATTCCATCGACTGCCAGTTGGTCGATGTTGGGTGTTTCAATCAGTTTTTGACCGTTGCATCCGATATCACCATAACCTAAATCATCAGCCAGGATGTAGATAATATTTGGTCTTTTTTGTCCTGATTCATTATTCTTTGTGCTGCATGCCCCAATAAATAATAACCAGCTTAAAGAGATTAATGTTAAACCGTTTTTTACGAATACCTTCATATCTGTTTAGTTTTTAGACAGCCCTCGATAGTGGTTGTTTTACGCTTAATACAAACAATTTCAATAAATACAGGGTTGTGTACATTTCGTTTTGTGCGGAATTTTTAGTCCACAACAATTTTACAAAGAATACAACATTTTGCCCGGAATGTTTAGCCAAAGAAATAAGATATTCTTCTTTTTATATAAGACTTTTATCAGTTTGATATAAATAAGGCGATTGGGTAGCAAAAATTTATGCTTGAAAAATTAAGGATCACCGGTAAAATCCGGTGGAGTAAAAATTAATTATCATCTTTGCTGTGTAATTTTTTATCGATAAATGAACGCACAGCAAAGTCAATATAGAGCATTGGTGGAGGCTTTTCTTCCCAAAGACTTATTTCAATATTTTGAGATC
>JBKEDN010000188.1:0-10167 GCA_047975435.1 Draconibacterium sp.
TGTTACCGTTTCAACCGGAGCAACATGAAGGATGGCATCTTTGACAACCTTCTGCGCAGGATGGTCAAAGCAGAGCCGTTGCCGTACAAAATTTATTGCTTAAATGCCTAATTCAATAATATAATTATCGGAGTGAAAACGGATTCTTGTGATCTTAGGTTCAAATCCGTATCTGGCCTAAATAAAGCCAATGAGGCTCTGAAACATTGGGGCAATTATTTTTGTGGTTCTCACTTATCTCAAAGTAATTCTCTTATTCCCTGTTTTTTCGAAACTCCATGGGGGTGTATGAGGTGTATTTTTTAAATATTCGGCAAAAATAGGCAGATGTTTTGAAGCCTGTTTGAGGGATGATCTCATCAAGAGGGCAGTCGGTTGTCAATAGTATTAATTTTGCTTTCTCTATACGTTTGAGGATGATAAATTCGCTTGGTGGCAGCCCTGTAATCAATTTAAATAAACGGGTAAAATGGTCTTTGGACAGGCAGGCTATTTCTGCCAGTTTAATCAGGGGAATTTCACCGGAAATATTTTCCTGGATATGCTTTAGAATAACCAGCATGTTATGATTGGTTAACTTGCTTACGTCGGTGTGTAGTTCCTGGCGGATAAACCTCGAAAAGAGTTGCCTGATTATTCCGCCTGTTTCCAGGTAATGTCCCATTGAGTTGTACTTCATTTGTTTATTTATCCAGGGTTTGCTTTGGTAAATGTTCGGATCGTGATGAGGTAGCTCATAACCCGGGTTCTGGTCAACACAACGTTGAAATAAAACTTTATCAAAAGTAGTTGCTTTTACCTGTTTCAAAATAGAATATAAATTGTAAGGGGTCAGCCCCGATGGCATTTCCATGCTGAAATGAATGTAGAAATGCGACAGGCCTTTTTGAAAGGAATAGGAGCAGGGGGTAAAACTCGGGATCAGGTACATGAATCCTTCCGAAAGCTCAAATTTTTCGCTTTCCAGGATCAAATGTCCTTCCCCCTTGGTTATCAGATACAAACGGGTAAACGGACTTACAACATTATCGTACCGCGAATCCTTGCCGAACTCTAAAAATGCAATATTCTTTAACTGGAAATTTATTGATTGTCCGATTTTTTCGAGGTGCATATCAGTTTAAAATAAAATGGTTACAGCCGCAAGGTTCAAATTTAACGAATTTACCTGTGATTACGAAAATCGTATTTGTGCAATAACTGATCGGCTAAGTGCAGTAATGTCCTTTCTCCCTGGTCTAATTTTATGAGCTAAAGTCGAAAAACTAAATAAAACCAAAATTGATGAACTTTAGCGTAGTATTTGGAATTTTTTTGCTTGCTATCGGAGCTTTTTCATCCGGTAGTTTTGCAGTGCCCTTTGGCAAAATTAAGCAATGGAACTGGGAAACCTACTGGCTGATTTTTAGTTTTGGAGGGTATATCATTTTCCCATGGATTGCATGCAGCATTTTTGCACCGGGAATGTTTCGTGTTTTTCAACAAACCGAAACCGGAACCCTGCTTACTGTTTTTCTTTTGGGGGCTGTTTATGGCATTGGTAATTTATCGTTCGGACTGGCCCTGAGGTACCTCGGCTTATCCCTGGGATATGCTCTTTCGCTGGGCTTAATGCTGGCTATTGGTACCTTAATCCCGCCACTTTTAGATGGCCGTTTGCAGTTGATGGTCCAATCATCGGGCGGCACCTTGCTTATCGCCGGTGTTGTGGTTGCGATGGTCGGGATTATTTTCTCTGCCTGGGCCGGAATATTAAAAGACAAGTCGCTGTCGGCTGAGAAAAAGAAAGAAACGATCGGCGAGTTTAACTTCACGAAAGGAATTTTATCGGCCCTGCTGGTTGGCTTTGCCGGTTCGGCTATGGCCCTGGGTTTCGAGAAAGGAATGTTGATTGCGAATGTAGCTGAAGAGGCAGGGGTTAACCCACTGTTTGCAATGATGCCCGTTTACGTGATATTTCTGGTAGGTACTTTTATCACCACACTTATTTGGTGTATTTTCCTTGGTGTAAAAAACAAATCGCTGCCAAATTATGTACAATCCAAAAACAAGCGGATTTTATATGCAAACTACGCATTTGCATTGCTGGCCGGGCTGCTGTGGTTCAGTCAGTACATATTTTACAGTATGGGAAAAAGCAAAATGGGGCCTTTTACATTCACTTCGTGGGGAATATTAATGGCGCTTACCATTGCTTTTGCTACGGTTTGGGGGCTTATCCGCAAAGAGTGGAAAGGCGCTTCGGCAAAAGTATATGTTTTGATGGCCTTATCGCTGTTGATCCTCATAGCCGCTTCATTTATAATCGGAATTAGTGGTTCAGAATAATAAGTAAAAACATACAATGGACAATAAAAAATCAATGACATCAAGAGAAAGAGTATTGGCCACAATCAATCATCAGGATACTGACAAAATCCCTGTGGATTTGGGGGCTACTCCCAGTTCTGGTATTTCTGCCATTGCATACAGCAACCTGGTAAAACATATTGGCAACGAGGAATTGCCCGTGCAGATTTACGATGTGGTACAGCAGCTGGCACAACCCGATATGTCGGTTATAGACATATTTGGAGTGGATGTTCTGGATATTGGCCGGATGTTCAACGAAAAACTTTCGGATTGGAAACCAACGGTATTGGCCAATGGCGCTCCGGCTTTTTACCCAAATTGGTTTAATCCGCTGAAAATGAATGATGGTTCGTATGCTACTTACGATGATGATGGAAAGACCATGCTTTCGAAAATGCCGGTAGGAGCCACTTTTTTCGATCAGACTTATTTCCCCTATGTGGATGGTTATCCGGATAGTTACGAGAACCTCGATGCGGAGATGGGACGCATAATGTGGGCCCGCGATGCACATAGCCCGTGGGACCATGCCGGAGAAGATAATTTTTGGGAACAACTTCGCGAGCGGACAGTGCAATTGCGCGCAACAAGCGATAAGGCTTTGCTGGTAGTTTGCGGTTGTAACCTGTTTGAGTGGGGAACTTTTCTCCGGCGTATGGACAATTTGCTGATGGACTTATTGTGTGACCCTGCAAACGTGGAAAAACTGCTGGATGAGTTATTGAAACGGCACTTGGCAACGCTTGAAAAGGTGTGTAATGCTGTTGGCGACATTGTGGATATAATCCGTTTTGGCGATGACCTGGGAATGTCGTCGGGCCCGTTTATGGATACTGAAACCTATCGCACGCTGTTTAAACCACGGCATAAAATATTGTGCGACTATGTAAAAGAACACAGTCAGATGCACACGTTTATACACTCATGCGGTTCTATTTCGTCGTTAATGCCGGATTTGATTGACACCGGAATTGAAATTTTTAACCCGGTACAAACCAACGCCTGGCAAATGGAACCTGAGTTTCTGAAAAAAGAATTTGGTAAAGACTGTACTTTCTGGGGAGGCGGTATTGAAACAGTTGGAACCCTGAATATCGGAACCCCTCAGCAGGTCCGCGATCAGGTTTTTAAAAGACTCGAAATTTTCTCAAATGGCGGAGGTTTTGTGTTCAACACCGTTCATAATATCCTTCCGGATGTACCTCCTGAAAATATTGTTGCGATGTTCGATGCAGTCAAAGAATTCAACAACAGGAGATAAATCAAGGTCAATGATGCGAATAAATCATAAAACCTCACTATTGCTCCTGGCCTTTCTTTATATAGGAACATCAACTGCTGCACTTTCGAAAGAGAGTAGCCGGCAACCTAATATTGTCATCATCTATGCTGATGATTTAGGTTTTGGTGATGTACACTGTTACAATCCGGAAAGGGGAAAGATTCCAACGCCTAACATAGACAGGCTTGCCAGCCAAGGCATCCGGTTTACCGATGCCCATTCATCCTCGGCAGTATGTTCTCCTTCTCGCTATGCATTGTTAACCGGCCGTTATCACTGGCGTTCGAGGCTTCAAAAAGGAATTGTCAACTTGTTCGGAAAACCGCTGATCGCTCCCGACCGCCTGACTATCGCAGGAATGGTCAGGCAATGCGGCTACCAGACTGCCTGCATCGGAAAATGGCATCTGGGCTGGAATTGGCCGATCAGCCCGGAATTAAGAGATCTTCTGAATGTGAATAAAGCTCCGGAAGGACAGGATGACGAAGCCTGCCTTGCAACAGAAGAACAACGTCAGGCGTGGAAGAACATCTTTTCGCAAGCAATTACCGGTGGTCCGACCGAACTTGGGTTCGACAGCTATTTTGGCACCGATGTACCTAACTACCCACCCTATTGCTTTATTGAAAATGACCATACTGTGGGGATTCCTTCCGAGTTTCTACCTAAAAAGAGTTTTGAAAAAAACCAGGCAAGCATCCCCGGACCGGCCATCAAAGACTGGCAACTCGAAGATATCCTTCCTACCTTGTGCTCCCATGCGGTGGATTATATAAACCAGTCGGCAAAAGCCCCAAAGCCCTTTCTGCTTTATTTACCACTTACTTCGCCACACACGCCTTTGGCTGTCACCGAAGAGTGGCAGGACAAAAGCCGGTTAAACCAGTATGCCGATTTTGTTATGGAAACTGACGCCCAGATTGGCCGGGTGTTGGATGCGATTGAACAAAGTAGCATAGCAGATAATACCTTAATCATTTTTACCAGCGACAACGGTTGCGCGCCATACATTGGTGCTGATGAACTTGAACGTAAAGGCCACTTCCCAAGCGGCCAGTGGCGCGGGTATAAATCGGATGCCTGGGAGGGAGGGCACCGTACCCGTTTATTGTGAAATGGCCGGAAAAAGTGAAACCCGGAAGCACCTGCGGACAACTCGTCCACCAGGCTGACATCATGGCAACCATTGCTGAAATTATTGGAGTTGACCTTCCTGAAAACGGAGGAGAGGACAGCTTCAGTTTACTTCCTCTGCTGAAAGGAAAAGAAAGGTCAGTTCGTCTAAATGCGATAAGTTGCTCAATTCGCGGGATTCCATCTATCCGGTTAGGTGAATGGAAACTGATACTTGATTCGGGGTCAGGTGGTTGGACAAAAGGCGAGAGCGATCAGAAAGTACAATTGTATCGACTGGATAAAGATCCCGGAGAAACAAGCAACCTGGCTTCAAAATATCCGGAGAAGGTCGATGAGATGAAAAAACTTCTGGAAAAACTAATCGAGGATGGCCGCAGCACTGCCGGGAAAATGCAGCAAAACGATGTGGATGTAGTTCGTTATCAGTAACTGAGCAGAACAACCTTTAATCAACAAAAAAACTAAATGAGAAAATTAGCACTAATTATTGTTTTGACTGTTAATACGTTTTGGTGCTTCAGTCAGACTAAAAACACGATGAAACAGTGGCAGGACGATCGTTTTGGGATGTTTATCCACTGGGGACCGGTAACATTACGGGGGACTAAAATTGGCTGGTCGCGTAACCACCAGGTTGCTGCTGCTGATTACGACAACCTGTACAAGGAGTTCAATCCGGTATTATTTGATGCCGATGCTTGGGCGAAAACGGCAAAAGATGCCGGGATGAAATATTTGGTCATCACTTCGAAGCATCACGATGGATTTTGTTTGTGGCCTACGGCCTATTCTGATTACAATATTACAGCTTCGCCCTATAAAAAGGATATTTTAAAAGAACTGGCCGAAGCATGTAAAAGGCATGGAATAAGGTTCTGCGTTTACTTCACTGTACTTGACTGGCATGATGCTAATTACCCTATTCACAACGATGGAAAGGAACCCGATCCTAATGCCGATATGAGCAAGTTTATTGGCACAATGAAGTCGCAGCTAAAAGAAATCATTACCAACTATGATCCTTATTTGCTATGGTTCGACGGGCAGTGGGAAAATGCCTGGACCAACGATATGGGGGCTGACATGTATAAATACCTGAAAGGCCTGAAAAAAGATTTGATTATCAATAACCGATTAGGAAAAGAGATGACTGCTATTCACTCCAAAAATGTCGATTATTCAAAAATGATTGGAGATTATGACACGCCGGAACAGCAGATTGGCAAATTCAATCTTGATTTTCCTTGGGAAAGTTGTATTACCATCTGTCAACAATGGGCATGGAAGCCGAATGATAAAATGAAATCGCTCAAAGAGTGTTTGCACACCCTGATTAAAACAGCTTCGGGTGGAGGAAATCTTTTATTCAATGTTGGACCAATGCCTGATGGCAGAATTGAACAACGGCAAATCGATCGCTTAAAAGAAATGGGAGACTGGCTGAAAAAATATGGAGAAAGTATATACGCAACTAACGGTGGCCCATATATGCCCACAGAAGACTATTGTTCAACAAGGAAGGGAAATAAAATATACATCCACAGCTTAAACCCTGAGCAAAAGGATTTACATATCCCCGCTCTTTCGGGAATTACAATTACCGGGTCAAAATTATTGAATGGCGGAAATGTAAAAATGGAACAGACTGCCGGACAATATCATTTTGCCTTTCCGGCTACACTTCCCGATCCTGTCAGTAATGTTTTAGTGCTCACACTTGACAAATCGGCAATGGATCTTCCCGTTATTAATTCAGAAACAAAATAATTCATCATGAAACGCTACGGACAAATTATCGGAGTAAAGCCAGAATGTCTGGAAAGCTACAAAAAGTACCACGCCGCCGTTTGGCCTGAAGTACTGGATATGATCACCAGGTGTAACATCCGTAACTACTCCATTTTTTACAAAGACAATCAGCTTTTTGCCTATTTCGAATATACCGGCGATAACTTTGAGGCAGACATGGCTAAAATGGCTGCACATGCTAAAACCCGGGAGTGGTGGGCAATAATGGAACCCATGCAGGCACCCGTAAAAAACAGGGAAAAAGGCGAGTGGTGGGCTGCCATGGAAGAGGTTTTCCACTTAGACTAATCATTAACAGTTGATAGAGCTTTTGGGTGAGTTTCTAATCAACAAACTCTAATTATCTAATCGAAATATAGAATGAAAGATCAACTATTACAAAAATTATCGGATTGTGTAGAGCTGGGAAAAGCCAATAAAGCAGCTGTTTATCCTCCGCAAATGAAAGGAGAGGATGGAGCTGATGAGATTACCCGGCAATTACTTGATAAAGGAATCGGCGCACAGGAAATACTAACAGAAGGCCTGATGCCGGGAATGGAGAAAGTAGGGATTAAGTTCCGGGAAAATAAAATTTTTGTGCCACAGGTATTAATGTCGGCAAAAGCCATGGGAGTGTCGATGGTACACTTGAAACCATTTTTCACCTCAGGGGCCGCCAAACAAAAAGGAACGTTTATTATTGGAACTGTTCAGGGCGATTTGCACGATATTGGCAAAAACCTGGTAGCCATGATGGTGGAAGGGAATGGGTACAACGTAATTGATCTGGGGGCGGATTGTCAGGCAGAGAAATACATTGCTGCCATAAAGGAAAATCCCGGGGCAGCGGTTGGATTATCCGCCTTGTTGACAACAACGATGGTAAACATGGAGAAGATAACAAAAGATATTAAGGCTGTTTTTCCGGAAACACTTGTAACAATTGGGGGAGCACCTGTTAATCAGGATTTTTGCCTGAAAATAGGTGCCGATAATTATTCGGCTGATCCGCAGGGTGTCGTCGATTTTTTGAATACAAAAATAGCTTAGTTAAAATGAATGGACTAAAATTACTCGAAAAAGCATTTCGTTTAGAAGAACTTGAAAGAGTTCCCTGGGTTCCTTTTGTGGGAGTTCACGGTGGCCGGTTAATTGGGGTTGATGCTGAAAGCTATTTGAAGCACACGGAGAATCTTGTTTCCGGTATCAGTAAGTCGGTGGAATTGTATCGTCCTGATGGTATCCCTGTTGCTTTCGATCTGCAAATTGAGGCAGAAATATTGGGCTGCAAATTAGTGTGGAGCAAAGACAATCCTCCGGCTGTGGTCTCTCATCCTTTAAATGAAGGAACGGAACTTGGTGCTCTCCGGCTACCCAACGAAGCCGACGGACGTATTCCCCTCGTTTTAGATGCAGCTAAAATATTGCGCGAAAAGTTTCCGGAGATAGCGTTATACGGACTAATAACCGGGCCTTTTACCCTGGCTTTGCACCTGTTGGGAACCGATATATTTATGAAACTGTTTGAAGATCCGGAATATGTAAACGAGCTGATGGAATTCTGCTGCCAGGTTGGGATTAAACATGCTGATATGTTAATGGATGCCGGTTGTGACGTAATTGCCGTTGTTGATCCGATGACAAGCCAGATAGATCCCTTATCGTTTGAAACATTTGTAAGTCCCTTTGCAACGAAAATCTTTGATTTTGTGCGTTCCAGAAATAAATACAGTTCTTTTTTCGTGTGTGGCAATGCCCAACAGAACATAGAGGTAATGTGCGGTTGCAAGCCCGATAATGTGTCGATTGACGAGAATATTCCTTTGGGCTATGTGAAGGATATTGCACTTTCAAAAGGCATCAGCTTTGGAGGGAATATGAAATTAACCAGCGTTCTTTTGCTTGGTAACGAGATGGATGCAGGGAAAGAAGCCGTAGCCTGTCTTGATCAGGGAGGAAATAAAGGGTTCGTGCTGGCTCCGGGCTGTGACTTGCCAATGGATACGCCGGTTGCAAACTTACAGGCTGTAACCGAAATTGTTTATGATGACTATGCCCGCCAGGTTGCAAAAGAGTTGGATTACAAATCAACATTGGAACCGGCCGATTTGGAGGGGCACCTTGAGCGAGGAAAGGCTGTGATTGATATTATTACGCTCGATTCGGCATCCTGCGCTCCCTGCCAGTATATGGTAGAGGCCGTAAAAAAGGCAGCACAAAGTTTTGGTGACAAAGTAATTGTGAACGAACACAAAATAAAAGATATGGATGGTATCCGGATGATGCTGGCCTTAGGCGTACAAAACGTGCCGACTACCTGTATCAACGGAAAAATAAAGTTTATCAGTCAGATCCCTCCCCGCATGGAAATTGTGGAGGCTATTGAGAAAGAATTGACAGAATGAGTATTCCTTTGCATTTGGTAACAGGTTTTTTAGGGAGCGGGAAGACATCTTTTCTGGCTCATTTCCTTACAAGCTATGAAGGCTATGGAAAAATTGCGGTTATTCAGAATGAATTTTCCAAAGTAAACATTGATGGACAGAAACTTAGGCAAACAGCGGGTTATGACCTCCTGGAAATTAATAACGGCTCTGTATTTTGTGTTTGCCTGCTGGGCTCGTTTATCGATTCACTGGCCGAATTTGTGCAGGAGAAACAACCGGATATTATAATCATGGAGGCGTCGGGCTTGACTGATCCTATTGGTGTGGGGCAGGTTTTTCAGGCACAAAAACTAAACGGGCAGGTTTTTTTGGAGCATATCTGGTGTTTAGTCGATGCTTGTAACTACAACAGAATTCCGGCCCTGAAACTCCGAATGGACCATCAGTTACGGACCGCCGATACGATCATTATTAACAAGGTTGATTTGGCTAAGCTTAAAACAGATGAAATAATTGCACAGGTAAAAGAAATAAATCCTTTTGCCCGCTTATTACAAGGGGAGTACGGTAAGGTAAGCTTAGATGGTCTGAAAAAAACACTCAGCTTTTATCCTGTTGAGGGTAAGGCGTTAGGGCGCCCTGATGTTACCTCTGTAGTTATCCGCAGTAATCAGGAAATTAGTTCGAAACGGCTAAATCAGTTTTTACAGGAAATAAAAAACAGTTGTATCCGGGCAAAAGGTTTTATAAAAATTGAGGGTGGGAAAACAGTGTTTTTACAAGGGGTTTTTGATGAATTTAAAATTGAAGAGCATCGCCAGTTCTCAGGTTCTACAGAGCTTGTGTTGATCGGTAATTTTGAACGTAAGGAAAACCTGCAAATAGTATTTGATGAATATGCCGGAATATGAAAATGGAATTTGCTTATCAGTTTGATGAACTTACGATCGACCAGGCCCTGCTTAACAAAGGACTGGGGTATCCGGAAGAACCCATTCCGGAATTTTTTGCCGGTTATCTGGAAAAAGTGAAGGAAGATTGCCGGCAGCTAACGGATATTTGTGGCACTTTTCGTATTTGCCAGGTGCTTGAATTTGCAGATAATAAACGTTCGTTTTTTGCGGGAGGAGCGGAGTTTAAGGTCGGAAGAACAATAGCTCAAAAACTGTTGAAGGCTGAAAAAATGGCTTTTTTCGTTTGCACTGCCGGTAAAACAAT
>JBKEDN010000233.1:0-28800 GCA_047975435.1 Draconibacterium sp.
AAACCTGGCCTGAAAATCAAAAATCGTTAGGCTTTTAAATTGTTGCTCCATATTATTATTGTTAGATTCCCCCAATTTACTGATTTTTTAGTTATTGACAAAATGCCTAATTCAATAGAATAAAAAGATAAATTCCAAACAGTCTCTTATAGTCCCACTTATGTAAACAAGCTGTAGAACGGGGATAAGAAATAGCTCTTTACAAAAATAAGTAAGGTGATTCTTCAAATAAGAATCCTTTATGTTTGCTAAAGCATAAAATATTTTGAGAAAATTATGCTATGAGCCCGAAGAAGCAAATCGTTAAAAAATTCAACAATTCTTTTCTACTGAACAAAAACCTTGCTTCCTGCTTTTATGATGATACATTTCAGTCTATATTTAAACAGGCGAAAATAACACACAATGAAAGAGGCATTTCGAATATTCCAGCTTTTCCCGGAACATGTAAAACGTATCCAGTCGTCGGAAAATGAACCGCATGCGCATGAATACGAAGAATTGCTGATCGGGGTAAAAGGCCATCTGGAACATTTTATCGATTTTGAATCTACCAAAATGGATGCTCCTTTTGTCAGCTTTATTACCAAAGGCAAAGTGCACCGTGTGCTGCCTTATTTAAAAGATGGTGAATGTAACATCTGGGCCATTCGTTTTAAAAGTGAATTTATCCCCGAAACTACCTTTCAGTTGTACGCTTATTACCACAACAATGCGAATATTCCGCTTCCGCCCGACCGTTGTTTCAAACGTATGGAAACCATTTGCGAGCTGATGCAGGAAGAAACACAGGAAGAAAATCCGGATTATTCAATCATCCGCCATTTGCTGAGTGCACTGTTTACAATGGTGGAATCGGAACGTAAAAAGATTCACCCCGACAATTCGGTTTTGGCAAACACCCAAAGCTCCACCTTCAGAAATTTCCTTTTGTTGCTTGAAGACAATTTCCGTCGTCCCGAGGGCGTAGAGTTTTATGCCGAAAAGTTGTTTATGAGCAGCCGCAACCTCAATATTATTTGTCAGAACATTTTGCAGCAAAGTGTTTCGGAAATTATTGAAACGCGAAAACTGATTGAGGCCAAGAATCTTTTGCTCACCACCGACAAAACAATCGCCGAGATCGGATTTGAGCTTGGATACAATGAAAAATCATACTTCTCAAGCGTTTTTAAACGCAAAGCAGGTCAGCCACCCGGCGAATTCAGAAAAGAAATGAGTGCACTTATTTCCTGAATTTATAACTCTATTTCCGAAAAGTGATACCTCCCAACCTTATTAATGTTGCAACTTTGTATCATTAAAATTTGAACATACAAACAACATTTAAAAACAAAGAAAATGGGAACTACAAAAACAAGCTGGACACTGGATCCATCGCACAGCGAAATTACTTTTAAGGTAAAACACATGATGATCTCGAACGTTCGGGGTGAATTCAAATCATTCGCGGCAAGCATTGACGGAGAAGACTTTGAAACATCAAAAGTAATTGTTACAATCGATGCCGATTCGATTTTCACGAACTCAACCGATCGTGACAACCACCTGAAAAGCGCCGATTTTTTTGACGCTGAAAACTACAAACAACTGGTATTTACAAGCAGTAGCCTGAAAAAATCGGATGACGACGAATACAAACTCACCGGTTTACTGACCATCAAAGACATAAGCAAAGAAGTTACCTTAGATGTGGAGTTTGGCGGTACAAATAAAGACCCGTGGGGAAACGAAAAAGCAGGTTTTTCCATTTCAGGAAAAATTAACCGCAAAGACTGGGGACTGAACTGGAATGCCGCTTTGGAAGCCGGTGGTGTTATGGTGAGCGAAGAAGTTAAAATTCAGGCTGAAGTTCAGTTTGTAAAACAAACTTCGTAATTGCACAGCGCATGAAGCGGAAACAATTTCTGAAAACATTGTCGTTACTTCCGTTAACAGGAGCAGCCATGAATTTGAGTGAATTAAACAGAATAACATCATCCTTTAACAGCACAGAGGCTATGCCCCTGCTGTTTTTAGGACATGGCAGCCCCATGAACGCCATCGAAGAAAATGAGTTTACCAAAGGTTTCCGCAACATCAGCACCCGCTTTGAAAAACCCAAAGCCATTTTATGTATTTCGGCGCACTGGGAAACCCGCGGTACTTTTATCACAGCCATGGAGCAGCCACAAACAATCCACGACTTTGGAGGATTCCCCAAAGCTTTGTTCGACATGCAATATCCGGCTCCCGGAAGTCCGGAACTGGCGGCAATGACAAAAGAACTGATCCGGTCAACCGAAGCAGGCCTGACCGAAAAATGGGGGCTCGACCACGGAGCCTGGAGTGTTATCAAACATTTGTACCCCGATGCCGATGTTCCGGTAATTGAAATGAGTATCGATTATTCAAAAGGCCCGGAGTTTCACTATAAACTGGGTAAAGAACTGGCGGCACTGCGCCGTAAGGGGGTGTTGATTATCGGGAGCGGGAACCTGGTCCACAACCTGCGAATGGTAGCCTGGGACAAGCTCGACACTCCCGGATTTGGTTTTGACTGGGCACAGGAAGCCCGTTCAAAAATGAACAAATGGATTGTGGACGGTGATCATCAGCCGCTGATTGATTACCAAAAACAGGGACAGGCATTTCAGCTGGCAATCCCTACGCCGGACCACTATCTGCCCCTGCTTTATGTACTCGGGCTGAAAGAGACCAAAGAGGAAATATCGCTTTTTAACGACAAAGCCGTTGGCGGCTCGCTTACCATGACTTCGGTGTTTATTAAACCGGCATAATCGTTAACAGGACGGTTTTTATGTTTCCATTATTGTCCGGGAGGATCGATCACAAAGAGGCCTCCTTCCAAGAGACCCGAAAAATTCCGCGGGGAAGAAATTATGAGAAGTGGATAAAGGATACAAAATACCACGGATTGTGCCGTTATGCTTTATGTCCGGTCATTCCATATTTCAGGATTTCTACTCGTATGGAATATTGCAACCACCTGTAATGATGTATCAATAATACGATAGTAAATCACAAATGGAAACTTTTGGATGACATATTTTCTGACATCCTTATGAGCTATCGGAAAAGATTTCGGATTTTGTTTGATATTTTTGAAACCAAGGTTAATTTGCTTAAGAAAAGCGCCTGCAACTTTATGGCTTTCCTCTAAATAAAATTCATATGATTTGTCTAAGTCAACTTCAGCCTCGTTTGATAATTCAATACTAAACGGCTTTGTCTTCATATTTCTTTTTAATCAAATCCCAATTCTTAAAAGTCGTTTCGCCGTTTTCTATTTTTTGCAGCCTTTTATCAAGCAAATCCTTATGCTCGGGTGGGAGTTCCTGCAATCCTTCTTTCACACTGACAATCTCAATGTAATCAATTTCTTTTAATAGATTAAGAAATGTAGCTATCTTACTCTGCTCTTTTATATTAACTGTAAGTTCCATACCAAATCATTTTATACAAAGATACCGATTAATAATGCGATTCCCGATTTCTGAAGCAGTAAAATTCTTAACTCAATCAATTATAAAACTCCAAATAATAAAACTATTTCACCATCCGAAAAATGAAGGGCCGGAGAATACAGGAAGCCTGTAAATATTCAGTTTTTCAATTTCAGGGTTTTGCTATATTTGACGATTAATTTTTTTGACAGCCGGCAGATGACAATTAAAGAGATAAACAAACTTTGCAAAAATACCCTGGTTGGGCATTTGGACATTGAATTTCTGAGTTACGGAGAAGACTTTGCAGAAGCCCGAATGTTGGTAGATCAGAAAAAATGGCAACCGGCAGGTTTGTTACACGGCGGCGCATCACTGGCCCTGGCAGAAACAGTTGCCAGCGGCGGTTCGATGTTGTTAGTGGATCCGGCCCAATTCAATGTGCTGGGTTTGCAGGTAAGCGGAAACCATATTTCAACCATTAGCGAAGGATTTGTGTTTGCCCGCGCCGAAATCATCCACCGAGGAAACAAAACGCATGTTTGGGATGTAAAAATTACCTCCGGCGAAGGAAAACTTATTTCGGTGGCCCGTGTTACAAACATGATCATCGAAAAAAAACAGAAGAGGGATTGAATGGAGCAGCTTATTAAAAAAGCATATTCGGTTTTCGACGCTTTAAAAACAGCTTTGCAAAAAAAACTCACGTTCGCCATTTACCGCTTGCCGGGCGAAGAAGATGTGTCGTTGGTGGCGCAAAAAGACCACAACCTGCAACAAGTTGATAACTTGAGCGAAATTCCGGCTAAAGGTGGTTTTCTGATTGCCCCTTTCGACAAAGACAACGGACAAAAAACCTACCTGATCCGGCCTGATTTTGTAATCCGGAACAGCCTTGACAAAAATACACTCAACTTACTCGAAAATCTGTCGCCCAGTGGATTGAACGGGATGGAACACATTGCTCCGGCAGAGACTTCGCACGACGAATACATTGATCTGCTCAACCGTACAATCGGTGTCATTCAGAAGGGCGAATACGATAAAGTGGTAATGTCGCACGTAAAAATTTATCCCGGCGAATATTTTTCCGAACTAAAGAAGATCTTCCACATTTTGTGTGCTACCTACCCCAACGCCTTTGTTTATTTATTTCGCATTCAGGGACATTGTTGGCTGGGGGCAACTCCCGAGCCGCTACTTTGTTCGCACGACAATGAATTATACACGGTTTCGCTGGCCGGAACACGCCCTTATTCTGCTGAAAATTCCGAGATCACGAACTGGAACAAAAAAGAGCGGATGGAACAGGAATACGTTACAAGGTACATCGAAGATGTCCTGAAACGGCACAACATTCAGCAATACAAAAAAAACGGCCCTTACACCAAACGTGCCGGGCGATTACTACACCTGCGTACCGACTTTTATATTCCGATGGAAGAAGTGGGCAACAAAATTCCGTCGCTGATTGGTTCGCTTCATCCTACTTCCGCCGTATGTGGAATGCCGATGGAGAAATCACTTCAGTATATTAAATCGAAGGAAAAGCACCATCGTGAATATTACGCCGGCTATCTTGGCCCGGTGGGTATTGATAAGGAGCTTCGGCTTTTTGTGAACCTGCGTTGTATGAAAGTACTTGAAAACCAGCTTGCCTTGTACGTGGGAGGTGGCATTACTGCCGATTCGGTGGCCGAAGAAGAATGGGAAGAAACTGAAATTAAGGCGGATACCCTTTTGTCAATCCTTCATCAGATTCAGTAAATGGTTCGGCGTCATCAGCATATTACCGATTTAAGCGCGCTTTGCAAGAAAGCCGGAATCGAAGAAATCATAATTTCGCCCGGCTCGCGAAACGCACCGCTCACCAACGCTTTTTTTGCTGCTTTTGGCAAAGGCTGCCACAGCATTGTGGATGAACGAAGCGCCGCTTATGTAGCGCTCGGGATGGCGCGTAACCTGCAAAAAACCGTGGTACTCATTTCAACTTCGGGAACGGCGGTTTTGAATTACAGCCCGGCCATTGCAGAAGCTTATTACCAACGCATTCCATTGGTGGTAATCACCGCCGACCGGCCTTCGAAATGGATCGACCAGCAGGACAACCAAACGATTCGCCAGCAGGAGGTTTATCGCAATTTCATTGTAAAAAGCCTGTCGTTACCCGAAGAATATACGGCTGAAATATTGCAAAAAACCCACCGGGGTATTGCTGAAATCATTGAATTGGCAAAAACGATGCATGGTCCGGTTCATATCAATGTTCCACTTGATGAACCACTTTATGGCGAACTCCCGGCACCATCGGAACTACGTTTTAATTCACTAAAAAAATTAAAAGAACCGATACAAATTCCTTCTGAATTAAAAGAACAGTGGGAAAAAGCCGAAAGTATTCTATTGGTTCACGGACAGGATTTTCCAAATAAAAAATTACAGCAAACTTTTAGCGCACTGGCAAACGATAAACGCGTGGTGGCCATCGCCGAAAATATATCCAATCTTTCGGATGAAGCAATTATTGATCAGCCGGAATTGATGATCTGGCACAGCAACAAAGAAAGCCTGCCTGCTCCCGACCTGTTGATTTATGCGGGTGGGCAGGTGGTTTCCAAACAGTTGAAAGTGCTGGTCCGGAAATGGAAAATCAAAAATACCTGGCGGATGGGTGTCGATTTGTTTGAGATGGACACTTTTACCCAGCAGAATCTTTTTGCCAAAATAAGTGCTGACGATGTTTATGCCGAATTGGGGAAAGACATACAACCCGGGGCAAACAGTGCATTCAAACAAAGCTGGCTGGATTGCTATAAAAATGCCCGGGAAGAAGCAGGGAAAATCAGTACCGCACTTTTATTTTCCGATCCGGCAGCCCTGCAAATTCTTTTTAACAATCTGCCGGAAAAAACAATTATTGAATTGGGAAACAGCAGTGTGATCCGTTATTCGCAACTTTTACCGGGAGTAAAAAATCACATTCAATATGCCAATCGCGGTGTTTCGGGCATCGACGGCTGTCTATCATCTGCTGTCGGAACGGCATTGACTACTGAGCACACAACGTTAGCCATATTGGGCGACCTTAGTTTTGTATATGACAGTAACGCGCTCTGGAACCGCGAACTACCGGACAACCTGAAAATTGTTGTTTTTAATAACAAAGGCGGCGGTTTGTTTAGACTGATTCCCGGGCAATCGTCACAAGCGGCTTTTAACGATTTTTTTGTTGCACATCATCCCGTGCAGTTGCAAAAATTGGCAGAAGCATTTCATTTAAACTATTTTTGTGCTGACGGTCCGGAATCATTAAGCAGGCAATTAAAACCCTTCTTTGAAAACTCAGAAAGGCCAGCCCTGCTTGAAATAAAAACCGATCAGCATATAAACAAAGAGGCTTTCTTTCGCCTTATCGGGAAAAATAACAGATAAAAACATTACACAGATATGACAACAAGAAATTGGGAAACCATTAAAGAGTTTGAAGAAATAAAGTTTGAATACTGGGAAGGCATTGGTAAAATTACCATTAACCGTCCGCGTTACCGCAATGCGTTCACACCCGACACCACGCGTGAAATGTGTGAAGCCATGGTAATTTGCCGTGAAAATCCGGATATTTCGGTGGTGGTATTTACCGGCGAAGGCGACAAAGCTTTTTGCAGCGGTGGCGACCAGAATGTAAAAAGCCATGCCGGGTACATTGGGAAAGACGGTGTTCCGCGATTGAACGTGCTTGACCTTCAGAAACTTATTCGTTCCATTCCCAAGCCTGTCATTGCCATGGTAAACGGTTATGCCATTGGTGGAGGCCACGTGCTGCATGTGGTTTGCGATTTATCGATTGCCTCTGAAAATGCCATATTCGGGCAAACCGGGCCAAAAGTAGGCAGCTTCGATGCCGGTTTCGGATCGTCGTACCTCGCCCGGGTGGTTGGTCAGAAAAAAGCCCGCGAAATCTGGTTCCTTTGCGAACAGTATTCGGCACAGGAAGCCCTTGAAATGGGCCTTGTCAACAAAGTAGTCCCTTTCGAAGAACTGGAAAACGAAACCGTTCGCTGGGCACAACGGATGATGATGCACAGTCCGCTGGCACTCCGTATGATTAAAGCCGGGTTGAATGCCGAACTCGACGGTCAGGCCGGAATCCAGGAATTGGCCGGAAACGCCACCATGTTGTACTACATGACAGAAGAAGCTCAGGAGGGGAAAAAAGCATTCCTGGAAAAACGCAAACCCGATTTTTCGAAATATCCTAAAATGCCGTAACGCCCGTGAAATTACGTGTCTGGATCAGTGCATTTCGTTTACGAACCCTCCCGCTGGCACTTTCGTGTTCGGTTATGGGGAGTTTGCTGGCTTTGTCGCAGGATAAATTCAGGTGGATTATTTTTTTGCTGACGGTGTCAACCACGCTGTTTTTGCAAATTTTATCGAACTTGGCCAACGACTACGGCGACACCGTTAGCGGGGTGGACAACGAAAACCGTCTGGGTCCGCAACGGGTAACTCAATCCGGTAAGGTCAGCCGGAAGGAAATGCGCATTGCCATTGGCGTTTTTGCCTTTCTTTCGCTGGTTTCCGGTTCGCTGTTGATTTTCCTTGGGCTGCAAAACATCACGCAAATCATACTTTTTTACGTGTTTGGGATCGCTTCCATTATTGCCGCTATCAAGTATACCATCGGGAAAAATCCATACGGATACGCCGGCTTTGGCGATCTCTTCGTATTCATCTTTTTTGGATTGATTGGCGTGGCCGGAACTTATTACCTGCACACGCACAAATTTTCAGCATGGATTTTATTGCCCGCCTCCACCATCGGTCTGCTTAGTTCGGGGGTTTTAAACCTGAACAACATGCGCGACATCGAAAACGATTCAGAGAGTGGAAAACATACGCTGGTGGTTCGCCTGGGACAAAAACGCGCCAAAGCTTACCACTTTACGTTGGTTGTTGTGGCTATTTTGCTGAGCGTAGCCTACACGCTGCATTTTTACAACTCGGCGATACAATGGTTTTACCTGCTTACGGTTCCGCTTTTTGTCTGGAACCTGGCGGTTGTGGCAGGAAACTCGGAGCCGCAGGCATTGAACAGCGAGCTTAAAAAGTTATCGCTGAGTACCTTTCTTTTCTCCATCGTTTTCGGACTTGCAATGGTGTTGTAATGCTCAAAGCTGAACTCAGATACAAAGAATTTATTTACCGGCGACCGGCAACCACCTCGCGAGGCACTTACACGCAAAAAAATGTCTGGTTTATTTTATTGTTTGATGACGACCATCCGCAGATAAAAGGAATCGGTGAGTGTTCTTTATTTCCCGGGTTAAGTATCGACGACCGGGAGGATTTTGAACCAACACTAAAAGAAGTGGTGGATTCCATCAACCGGGGAGCGTTTGATTTTTCCACTCCCCTTCTGGAGTTTCCATCCATCCAATTTGCGCTGGAAACAGCACAAAAAGATTTACAGGCAAACGGAACAAAACTGCTTTTCCCATCGGCATTTACACGCGGTGAAGATTTTATTCGCATTAATGGACTCATCTGGATGGGTGACCGCCGCGATATGGAAAATCAGATCGATCAGAAACTTTCGCAGGGATTTAGTTGTGTAAAGATGAAAATCGGAGCCATTGGCTTTGAAGACGAATTTGAAGTACTGACTCAACTTCGCAAACGATACCCAGCATCTGATCTTGAAATCAGGCTGGATGCCAACGGAGCCTTTGCTCCAGCAGAAGCGCCCGAGAAATTAAAGCGGCTTTCAGATTTAACCGTTCACAGCATTGAACAACCCATCCGGCAGAAACAAACCGAAGAAATGGCAAAGCTCTGTGCCGAAACGCCCATCCCAATTGCATTGGACGAAGAACTTTTGGGTGTTTTCCCAATAAATAAAAAAGAACAGTTGCTGGATGAAATCCGTCCGCAATACATCATATTAAAACCCGGATTGTTGGGAGGAACTCAATCGTGTGAAGAATGGATAAAAGCTGCCGATCAGCAAAATGTTGGCTGGTGGATCACTTCTGCGCTGGAAACCAACATCGGGCTGAACGTTGTTGCACAATGGACTTACACCCTGAAAAAAGATATATCGCACGGATTAAGTACCGGCTCACTGTTTGAAAACAACATTGAATCGCCGCTGAATTTGCAGGGGGAAAGGCTTTATTATTCTCCTGAGCAACATTGGAGGTTAGAAGGACTGAAGGAATGAGGTCGAGTTACAGTATACTATGCGTTGTTGGATCAAATGTGTAAATGCAGAAATGCTTAAATGATTTAATAAATGAACACCGTGGTCCTCTGTGCCTTCTCTGTGTTCTCTGTGGTACAAATGTTTGTGGAGCCGTAGATTGAATGAATAAGCTAAAATTGAAAGAAGAAATTGAAATAACAATTAATGGTCGGCACCTCGTTGGCGAAGAGCTAGAACAATACTGCCATTCGAAACTGCAAAACACTATGGTTCAGGAATGGGAAAAAAAAATCTATTCCTTTATCCTTGACTGGATCAATGACAATCCTGTTATTGTTCAGACTTCTTCCGGAACAACCGGGCAAAAAAAAGAATTCAGGCTACCGAAAGAAGCAATGGTTGCGTCGGCCCAAAAAACCTGTGCTATCCTGGGAATTACCTCCGAACAAACCGGATTGCTTTGCTTGCCGGTTGACTACATCGCCGGAAAAATGATGATTGTCCGCGCCTTTGAAAGTGGCATGAACCTGCTGCTTGCCGATCCAACAGGAACCCCGGATTTGAGTTCCTGTAAAAAAATCGGATTCAGTGCAATGGTTCCTCTGCAGGTTTACAATTTACTGAACTCCGGAGATTCACTCAAAAAAATAGAGCGCCTCATTATTGGCGGCGGTGAAATAAATGCCGGCTTGGAAAAGCAACTCAGCCAACTCCCCAACGCCATTTATGCCACTTACGGTATGGCAGAAACTTCATCACATGTAGCTTTGCGCAGGGTAAACAGCCCCGATAAAAGCAAGTTTTTTACGGCAATTCCGGGTGTTCATTTTGAAACGGATGAACGAGGTTGCCTGGTTATTCATGCCGACTACCTCGACAATCCAATCGTTACCAACGACCTTGTTGAATTTATCGACCCACACACTTTCCGCTGGCTGGGGCGTTTTGACAACCTCATTAATTCAGGCGGGGTTAAAATTGTTCCGGAAGAATTGGAAGCGCTACTTTCAAAAATAACCGGTTTAAGCAGCGCCTTTATTGGTTTGCCTGATGCCAAGCTGGGATCGAAGCTCGTTTTGGTGATTGAAAAAAATTTGCGACACACCAATCCGTCAGAATTGTCCGAAACGCTGAAAAGCTATTTCCCAAAACTCCATCAGCCCAAAGAAATTATTGTGGTGGATGAAATTCCGCGAAATGCCTCCTTTAAAATTGATCGGAAAAAGCTGATAGAAATGGTGAATTCCTAATTATTTGCACTTTTTGGTTTGGCCGGGTGTGCCAAATTTCCTTTTGGTTGCCATTGACAAAGTTTTAGTCAAGACCCTGAAACAAGTTCAGGGAGACGTTTCTAACAAGTACTGCTGACATAACCAGGTACGTCATGTTGAACTTGTTTTAGCATCTTTGTCATTACCTCATTATGCCAAAAAATTGGCTGGACTCTCAGAAAGAGATAGAGAAACTTCGTGCTCTCTGAGTTATAAATCAAAGAAACCGCAGAGAACACAAAGGAAAAGCACAGAATACCACAGAGATTTAGCAGTGAAAGAAATTTGTGGCGTACCCGATTTGCTTCTTATGTAAAGATTAAGCTTTTCATTCATTTTAAAAAGGATGTGAAACGTTCGCCGGAACATCGATAGCTTTGCATCAAAATTCGGCATATGTGGGTTACACTGGCGTTGATTTCTGCTGTATTACTGGGCTTGTACGACGTATTGAAAAAGCTCTCATTAAACAGGAATGCCGTTCTTCCGGTGCTTTTTCTATCTACCGTTACAGCAGCAGTTACGGTTACCCCGTTTGTAATTGGCTCGGTTTTCTTTCCCGGGTTCTTTCAATCCATCAAAATGTATGTCCCCGCGGTAAGCGCACACGAGCATCTGCTGATTTTTATAAAATCGGTAATTGTAGTCAGCAGTTGGATTTTTGCCTTTCATGCCATGAAAAACCTGCCTATCACCATCATTTCACCGATTCGCGCCACCGGACCGATTTGGACACTCGTTGGTGCGATCCTTATTTTTCAGGAACGCCTCAACGGTTTGCAATGGACGGGCGTTGCCATTACACTCGTTTTCTTCTACCTGCTTTCAACAGCCGGAAAACTTGAGGGGATCAATTTCAAACGAAACATCTGGATATTTTGCATTATTGCGGCTACGCTTTTGGGTGCAGCCAGTGGACTGTTTGATAAATATATCCTCCGTCGCATCGACCGGCTGGCAGTCCAGTCGTGGTTTTCGTTTTACCAGGTGGTGGTAATGTTGCCTGCAATTGCCTTGTTCCGTTGGCGAATTCCCAAACTCAAACGCCCACCTTTTGAATGGCGCTGGAGCATCCCGCTGATTGCTATTTTTCTGCTGCTTGCCGATTACATGTATTTCTACGCACTAAGTATCCCCGATTCAATGATTTCAATTGTTTCCGCCCTGCGCCGCGGTGGTGTTCTTGTTGCTTTTGCGGTAGGAGCGGTGCTTTTCAGGGAACAAAATATTAAACGAAAAGGAATTTACCTGCTTGGGATACTTCTCGGAATACTGATTATCAGTTACGGTTCAAGATAATTTCGATGGAAATGCTGTCCTGACACTGTCCTTGCCGCGAAACATGTTTTACAGCAATGCAATAATTTGTATGTTTGGTGCAAACATTTTCACCTAAATCAATAATCATATGAAGAATTTAATCAGCTTACTCCTGACCCTGCTAATCTCAGGAAGTGCTTTATTGGCACAACCCGCTTACCAGCCCGTCGAAAAGAATCTCGAAAACCGCGAATGGTTTCAGAATGCCAAATTCGGACTGTTTATTCACTGGGGCGTTTACTCCATTTTGGGCGATGGTGAGTGGGTAATGAACCAACAGCAAATCCCCATCCATCAATACGAAAAACTTCCTGCTTTTTTCTATCCAACCGATTTCGATCCGGCAGAATGGGTGGCAATGGTCAAAAAAGCCGGGATGAAATACATAACCATCACCAGTAAACACCACGATGGTTTTGCGATGTACGATTCAAAAATCAGCGATTACAACATTGTGGATCGCACCCCTTACGGAAAAGATGTTTTGAAAATGCTAAAAGAGGAATGCGACAAACAGGGAATTAAACTTTTCTTTTACCATTCGCAGCTCGACTGGCATCATCCCGATTATTTTCCGCGTGGCAGAACCGGCCAGGATTATACCGGCAGGCCGGAAAGCGGAAACTGGGAAAACTACCTGAAATACATGGATACGCAACTCTCGGAACTATTGACCAATTATGGTGAAATAGGCGGAATATGGTTCGATGGTATGTGGGACAAACCGGATGCCGACTGGCACCTTGATAAAACCTATTCGCTGATCCACCAACTACAACCCGGTGCGTTAATTGGCAGCAACCACCATGTTAGGCCTTTCCCGGGAGAAGATTTCCAGATGTTTGAACGCGACCTTCCGGGCGAAAATACCATGGGATTTAACCAGACAGGGACCATATCTGAACTTCCGCTGGAAATGTGCGAAACCATGAACGGCTCGTGGGGCTTTAACCTGAAAGACCAAAATTACAAATCATCGAAAAAACTGATACAGACTATGGTGAAAGCAGCCGGTTATGGCGCCAACTTCCTGTTAAACACCGGCCCGATGCCCAACGGAAAAATTCAGCCCGAAAACATTGATACTTTAATGGTAATGGGACAATGGCTCGACAAATACGGTGAAACCATTTACAACACCCGTAAAGGTCCGGTTAGCCCGCAGGAATGGGGAGCAACCACGCTTGCTAAAGACGGCACCCTTTATATTCATGTGCTGGAAATGAAAGACGAAAACCTTTTGATCCCAACTTTGCTGGGAAAAATAAAATCGGCGGTTTATTTTGATGGCGGAGAAAAAGTGCAATTCAAAAAAACAGAAGAAGGAATACTGCTTTCTATTCCAAAAGAAAAGAGAGATAAGGTTGACACTATATTAGTTTTGAAGTTAAGCTGATTTCAAAAAGCGTTGAACATACATAAACCAAAAATCCGGGACTCATTCCGGATTTTTTATTTTTCCACTATAATCTTTATCAAAAGTACTTTTTGTAACGAAATTCTTATCCCTGATGTAATGCTTTTCGAAGGCCGACGTCTTAACTTTGAAAACAACAAACAAAAAGCAGAAAAGCAAACAAAAAGCATGGTTGCCCGAGATTTTAAAACGAGTGTACTACCGGTAAGCAAGAAACTGCTGCGTTTTGCCACCCACTTTCTGAAAGACGAGGATCTGGCACGCGATGTTGTTCAGGACGTGTTCCTGAAACTTTGGCAAAAAAGGGAAACACTTGCAGAAATTGAAAACATTGAGGCTTTTGCCATGCGGATGACACGTAACCAATGTATTGATATTGTAAGAGCCAACCGGGTTGTACCCATTGATGCTGACACTGACCGGAAGATGAAAGAAGAAACGGTCGATGTTCATTCAAAAGTTGAATTAAGCGAATCAGCCGGACAAATCCGGAGGCTGATCGACCGGCTGCCCGACCTGCAGCGTAGCGTAATGCACATGCGCGACATTGAGCAGCTCAGTTACGACGAAATCGCTGATGTGACCGGATTACAGGTGAATGCAATCAGGGTGAACCTGTCGAGAGCCCGGAAAAAAGTGCGGGACGAATTTTTAAAAATGAATGACAATGAGCACCGAAGAAGTAAAAATTTTATTGCAACGCTACTTTAATGGCGAAAGCACCGATGCCGACGAAAGAACACTGGAAGAATATTTTCAGTTGGAAGAAATAGCCGAAGAAGTAGCAGAATATGCTGAGTTTTTTGGAGGAATTTCGGAGTTGGCCAACTTAGCCGACGATTCAAGCATTGAGGACGATGTAATGGACTACATCCTTGAAAACGAACACCGCGAAAAAACCCGGTACCGTTCGATGTGGAAAGTGGTAACCGGAATTGCAGCATCGGTGATTATTGTTCTAGGTGGATTCCTGTTTTACCAGGAGCAGCAGAAACCGTTTGAAGACACCTTTAAAAATCCGGATGAAGCGTATGCCTATGCAAGCAAAACACTGGAGTTTATTTCAGGGAAGTATAACAAGGGATTGGCACAGCTCTCGAACTTCGAAATGCTGCAAAAGGCTTCTGAACCAATAAAAAAAGGTACTGAACCGGTGGTTGAATTCTACGACGAGTTAAATAAAATTGAAAAACGATAATAAGATGAAGAAGTTAGTATTACTATTGGCAATTATACTGCCGCTCGCAGTGTTTGCACAAAAAGACCCGGTTGACAAGTTGTTTTCAAAATATGCCAACCAAAAGGGATTTACCACGGTTAATATTTCCGGAAAGTTACTGGGTTTTGCCGCCCAGATTGATACGGGAGACGAAACGACCAAAGATTTATTGTCGGGTTTAAACGGAATTCGCGTGCTTTCGGTAGAAGACGATGAACTCAACAAAAAAATTGATTTCTACAAGGAATTGGAAGCCGATGGTTTTTTCAAAAACAATAATTTCGAGGTACTGATGGAAGTAACAGAAGACGATGAAGTAGTTCGTTTTTTAGCCAGAGACGCCGGTAACGGAAAAATTTCGGACCTGCTGCTTGTGGTTGGGGGCGACGACAATGCATTGATTAGCATCAGCGGGATTATCGACCCGCAGAATATTGGGAAAATTACAAAGGCCATGAACATTGACGCAGGAGATAAATTTGAATAATAAACTGTCAGCAAATATTTAACAATCCGGGAACACTCCCGGATTTTTTTGTCTGATACCAAAAGGTTGCCAAATGTTTCGTATTTTCAGCCACAGCAAAATTTGATTTATGGATTTAGATTCAATATTACAAAAACACCAGATTCTTCCCGGGACAACTAAACTAATCAATATCGGATGTGTACAACTTTCGGCCTCCCGCTTAAAAGAAGGCTGGCACCTGGTAACTACCGATAATTGCCCGGATGATGACATTGCCTTGACAGAAGATTCTGCTGTTTCCGATTATTTCCAAACAGGCAAATCCAACACGCTGATAATTGCGCCGGCACTTCCGGTAAAACCGATGGTTTTTAAAGGCAGCGGGCTAAATGTAATGCCCGGACAAAAAATTACCATTTTTGTGAAAATCCCACTTACGTTTCAGATTTATTTCTCGAAAATACAGCCCGGAAACCTTTTGCGCGAGATTACTTACAAGCGGATGTCGAACACCTGGTTTGGCGAGCCCGACTCAGGTGAGCCTGCCTTTACATTAGGGAGCGAATATTTTCATGATTTCAACAAAATTGAAATGACAGGTTTTGAAGCCATATGCCCGTTAACGGTAAAAAATGCTGCTTCGGATAACCTGAACGTTCAGCGGCTGATTATTCGCGACGAGTTTTTATCGCTATATAAAAACGACGGCAAAATGGTTACCAGCCATGTTGTGATCGAGTTTAAAGGGCGCGACATTATCAGCTCGGTGGACTATCAGTATTCAAAACAATACAACGGCGAGAAGCAGGAAATGCTGGCCCCGCCCAGAAATACCTCCGGAAAATCGTCGCTAAAATTAAATTTCCACTTTATGAAAACCATGTACCGGATGGATTAACAAATTAGAATTTAATATCAGAATTAATCTTACGCAAATGAATTTCGACTGGTCAAAATACTTTAGTCCCGGGCATTTCGAAAAATTGCTACGGATCGCAATTATTATTGTAGTAGGGCTGCTTATTGTTTACACAGTTTCGTACGTGGTGCGTAAACTGCTCCCAAAATCGCTTTCGCAGCAACGAAAAATGATTATTAACCGCTTTGTGCAATATTCAGGGGTAATCACCATTTTTTTTATCATTGTTTCTGAACTGAACATTAACCTAACCGCCATTTTTGGCGCTGCCGGGATAATCGGGATTGTGCTTGGGGTGGCCTCACAGGCCAGTATCGGGAACATCGTCAGTGGCTTTTTCCTGGTTTCCGAGAAATCGTTCGAGTTGGGAGATGTGATCCGGATCGGCGACAAAAGCGGCACTGTTTACAGCATCGACCTGCTTTCGATAAAAATAAAAACTTTCGACAACCTCTATTTGCGCATCCCCAACCAAACGGTTATTTCAAGCGAAGTAATCAATGTAACCCGTTTCCCTATCCGGCGTGTCGATTTTAATATTGGTGTGGCTTACAAAGAAGATTTGGGGAAAGTGATGGAAGTTATCAGAGACGTGGTAAGAAAAAATCCGCTATGTTTGGATGAGCCCGAGCCACTGATTGTTTTTCAGCAATTTGGCAGCAGCAGTATCGACATTTTACTCGGTGTTTGGTTTGAAAAAGCCAACTTTCAGAAAGTAAAAAATTCAGTTTTCATGGAGATTAAAGCTGCTTTCGATCAGGAAGGTATTGAAATTCCGTTCCCGCACGTAAGTATATACACCGGCGAGGCTACCAAAGCTTTTCCCATTGTTCAAAAGGAAAGTATAGATGCAAAGGGATAAAAAGCGGCTATAACAAAGGGTTCTCACTGCATTATTTAGCTTTCTCCCGGGGTTTCAAACAATATTCCCGGCATTTTAAGCAGTTCTCCCACGGGTTTGGATACTTCTCCCACGGGTTTAAGCGCTTCTCCCGGGGGTTTGGATACTTCTCCCGGGGGTTTAGCAAGTTCTCCCTTACATTTGTCCGGTTCTCCCGCGGGAATATTTACAAAATGCCAGAGAGAACACTTTCATACCAACAAAAAGTCTGTTTTTTTTTCTTGATAGGGATAATTTTACTCTCCCTCGCTCCCTTTTTCCGTAGGAATCCCTTCGGGGCTGTTCACGGCTCACTTCAATAATGTAGTTGTTAAATTTTTACGTGTAAATTTTGGGTGCTCTAAAAATGAAAGCACCTAAGTCTACTACCTCTCAAATTACTTTGAAATTATGGTTGGCTACAATCTGGAAGCACCAGTAGTACTACAGTGACATTCTGCCTGCCGGCGGCCTTCATCTTTGCCTTGACACAAAGACGAAGCAGAAAATTCAAGGCTGCTTTTGATCCTTCCCCTACGTTTTTGTAGAACCTAAGTTCGGACGGGTGATCTCCTCGATCCCTCGGAGCTTCCCGCTCTCACTAAGGTTCTACTTCAACTCCGGGAAACGACCAAAAAAGGCCGTTCCGCTGATGTAAGTACTTTTGGTAAAACAAATAACCTGAGATTTTTCTGGTTACATTACAAGAAAATCTCATAACAGAATCTGAATAAAATACTTTGTGCGGGCTCGTCAAAAATCCGTCAGTCGGGCTAATTGGTTGCATTGAAAATAGGCAAAGGTTATTTTTGACAAGATTTTTGGTTCCTTTTCATCGACTGGAAAAGGAACTGTCTGTCTGACATAAAGACGAAAGATACAGAGATAAGTTATCGTTGATTTTTTTTCCACCTGCTTTTCAAGGTTATCCTATTTAACAACTGCATTATTAATCTGATCCCTGTTCACATTCAATCCCTTTGCGATTTTTTTCCTGACGCCGGAGGTGTCGCATGTTAATAGCCCGGTGCGAAGCTCCGGGTTTATGAACAAAGGCTGAACCCGTCCGGCGAAGAAAGTGGTTCAATGCGTATTAGTTATTCCGGACGAAATTGATATGACAACTTTTGAAATAGCTGACCAAAAAAAAGCGTCGTACCTTTTTCGGGCACGACGCTTTTTTTATTGTATTTCAAAACAATTGCTACAACAGTCCGCGTTTGCGCAGGAGCGGTTCTTTTGAAGGGTCTTGTCCGCGGAAATTACGGTAAATAGCCATGCCATCGTCCGACCCGCACTTCTCAAGCAACGTACGGAATTTAGCTGCATACACCGGGTTAAAAATATCGCCGCTTTGTTTGAAAGCATCAAAAGCATCGCTGTCAAGCACAGCCGCCCAAATGTAAACATAGTACCCTGCCGAATACCCGTCGCCCGAAAATATATGCGAAAAATAGGTACTGCGGTAGCGGGGCAAAAATTCGGGGATCAGGCCAATGGCATCCATCGCCTGTTTTTCAAAAGCGTTTACATCGGCAATCTCCGGATTTTTTGTGGTATGGTAGTCCATGTCCAGCAACGAAGCTGCCACATATTCACCCGTAATAAACCCCTGGTTGAAAGTACCGGCTTTAATCAGTTTTGCCAGTAAAGCATCCGGAATGGTTTCGCCGGTTTGGTAATGTTTGGCATACACCTTAATTACTTCGGGCTCGGCTGCCCAGTTTTCCATAATTTGCGAAGGCAGTTCCACAAAATCGCGGGGTACGCTTCCGGCAGTACGGTCGTAAGGGGCATCGGCAAACAAACCGTGCAGGGCGTGGCCAAATTCGTGAAACAAGGTAGAAACTTCGTCAAAACTCAACAAAGCCGGGGTATCGCCTGTGGGGCGGGTAAAATTCATCACAATAGACCCGATGCGCGAAACACGTTTACCATCCACATAACTCGCCGGGCGGAAACTGGTGGACCAGGCCCCTACCCTTTTCCCGTCGCGCGGGTGGAAATCCATGTACAAAACCCCAAGGTGCGAGCCGTCGGCTTCCTGTACTTCGTAAACCTCGGCTTCCGGGTGGTAAACAGGAAGGTCGTTGCGTTTAATAAATTTCAGGCCATACAACCGGTCGGCCACATAAAAAATACCATTCTTTGCATTTTGAAGGCTGAAATAGGGTTTTACTTCCGCCTCGTCCAAATCAAATTTCTCTTTACGCAGTTTCTCGGAATAATACCACCAATCCCACGATTGCAGTTCGAAACCGCCGCCTTCGCGGCCGATAATCTTTTGCATATCTTTCACATCCTGTTTGGCCATTTTCAATGCCGGATTCCAAAGTTCTGTCAGAAAGTTGGTAATGTTTTCCGGAGTTTTTGCCATGTTCACATCGGCTTTGTAAGCTGCAAAATTTTCAAAACCCAACAATTTGGCCTTTTGGTCGCGCAAGGCAACAATTTTTTTTATGATTTCCTTGTTGTCGTTTTCGTTGTTGTTATCGCCACGCATAAAATAACCCCGGTACAACTCTTCCCTCAAACCGCGTTTTTCCGAAAAAGTAAGAAACGGTATCCAACTGGGTTTTGCGAGGGTAAATACCCATTTCCCCGAATCCCCGGTTTTTTGCGCCGCTAATGCAGTCCTGGCAATCACATCTTCGGGCAAACCGGCCAGGTCTTCTTTGTTATCAATTACCAGTTTGAAATTTTTGTTGGTTTCGTCCAGCAGGTTTTCGCCAAATTCGAGGTATAAATCAGATAGCGCAAGATTAATATCCTTCAGTTTTGCCTGGTCATCAGCAGAAAGGTTGGCGCCACCGCGGACAAAATCTTCGTAATATTTTTCAACTACGTGCATTTGTTCCTGGTCAAAATTCAGCTCATTTCGCTGGTCGTAAATTGTTTTAATCCGCTGAAACAATCCGGCATTCATCGAAATATTATTCCGGTGGGCCGTACTAAGCGGGGACAATTCACGCGCAACGGCCTGCATTTCGTCGTTGGTAATGGCGCTGCTTAACGGGCCAAACACCCCATTTACTTTTTGCAGCAATGCACCCGACTTGTCAAAGGCCAAAATGGTATTCTCAAAGGTAGGTTCTTCGGAATTGGCCACAATCGCCTCAATTTCCGCTTCCTGTTGTTGAATACCTTCTTTAACCGCCGGAACGTAATGTTCCACTTTTATCTCATCGAATGGCGGTACACCAAAAGGTGTGTCCCATTCAGTAAAAAAAGGATTTTCCATGTCTGTTGTACTTTCAGTTTTCGAATTCCGGCACGAAACAATGGCCAGGGCTAATGCACAAATTAAGAGCAATTTTTTCTTCATAGAGATTTCAAATTTATTTTGACCGCCGAAGATAAAAATTAATCAAACAAGTACTTATGACAGAATTCAAGGTTTGTTCGATTAGCTTGTTGTCGGTTATTTCGATATTGATTTAAGAAATAAGTATCTGCCCGCACTTTAAGAGCCACGGTTTTCCCATCATCGGATAAAATCCTTACTTTTGTCGCGTTTAAAAATCGACAGAAAAAATCATTCAAAATGAAGATATCTTATTCCTGGTTAAAAGATTACATCAAACTGGAGCAAACGCCACAGGAAATTTGTGACATTCTAACTCAAACCGGCTTGGAAGTGGGGAGCATGGAAGAAGTGGAAACCGTAAAAGGCGGTTTGCAGGGGCTCGTAATTGGCGAAGTCCTCACCTGCGAAAAACACCCGAATTCAGACCATCTGAGTATCACAACAGTGGATGTGGGAACAGGCGAAATATTACCGATTGTTTGCGGTGCCCCGAACGTTGCTGCCGGGCAAAAGGTGGTGGTAGCTACTGTTGGCACAACACTTTACGACGACGATCAGGAATTTACGATCAAAAAATCAAAAATCAGGGGCGAAGTTTCCATGGGAATGATTTGTGCCGAAGATGAAATCGGCCTGGGTACCGACCACGCCGGCATTATGGTGTTGGATGAACACGCAAAAGTAGGGACAGCCGCCAAAGATTTTTTCCAAATTGAATCGGATTATGTGATTGAAGTAGATCTTACCCCTAACCGGATAGACGGCGGTTCGCACATTGGCGTAGCTCGCGACCTGGCGGCATTTTTAAGCAAAACCCGGGAAATTCAATACACCAAACCATCGGTTGAAGGGTTTAAGGTGGATAACCACGAGCTGGAAATTCCGGTGGAAGTGCGTAATCCGGAGGCTTGTCCGCGTTATGCCGGTGTTACCATAAAAGGCGTGGAAATTAAGCCGTCGCCCGAATGGTTGCAAAACCGTTTGAAAATGATCGGTCACACGCCCATTAACAATGTGGTGGATATTACCAACTATGTTCTTTTTGAAACCGGACAACCACTCCATGCTTTTGATGCCGATGAAATTACAGGCGGAAAAGTGATTGTGCAGACACTGCCAAACGGCACTAAATTCACCACTTTAGACGAAGCAGAACGCGAATTGAACGAAAACGATCTGATGATTTGCAATGCCGACGGTGGAATGTGTATCGGTGGAGTTTTTGGCGGAATTAAATCGGGTGTAAAAGAAAGCACGCGCAATATTTTTCTGGAAAGCGCCTATTTCGATCCGGTTTACATCCGCAAAACGGCACGCCGCCACGGCTTAAACACCGATGCTTCTTTCCGTTTTGAACGCGGGGTTGACCCGAACAATACCATTTACGTTCTGAAACGTGCCGCAATGTTAATCCGGGAAATTGCCGGTGGAACTATTTCTTCTGAAATTGTGGATGTGTATCCGCAGCCAATCGAAGACTTTAAAGTGGATATTACTTACGCCAACGTTGCCCGTTTAATCGGGAAAGACCTGGGCACTGATACCATCAAAAACATATTGACTTCGCTGGAGATTAAAATAACCGATGAAAACGAAAACGGGCTTTCGTTACTGGTTCCGCCTTACCGTGTGGATGTAAAACGCGAAGCAGATGTGATTGAAGAAATCCTGCGTATTTACGGTTATAACAACGTTGAAATTCCTACCCAGGTAAATGCATCGCTGCAAACAGCTGAAAAACCAAGCCCCGACGGGGTTAAAAACCTGGTTTCGGAAATACTGACAGCGCGTGGCTTTAACGAAATCTGGTCGAACTCGCTGACCAAAGCATCGTATTACAACGACCTGAAAGAGTACAAGGCCGAACAAACGGTAATGATCCTGAACCCGCTGAGCGCCGACTTAAACGGGATGAGGCAAACGCTCTTGTTTGGCGGGTTGGAAACGATTGCGTACAATGCCAACCGTCAGAATAAAAACCTGAAATTCTACGAATTTGGTAACTGTTATTTCTACAAAGGCACACAGTTGAAAGACCAACCTGCCAATAACTATTGGGAAGAAAATCACCTCGGATTGTTTATCACCGGCAATAAAGAAGCCGAAAGCTGGACGGCTAAAGAGCAGGCCACTTCGTTTTTTGAGCTAAAAAGTTATGCTGAAAATATTCTGAAACGTCTTGGTTTGTTGAACCAGAATCTGGATATAAAAGGCTCTGAAAGCGAACTTTTCTCTGATGGATTGACTTACACTTACAATAACAAACCTGTACTGGAATTAGGGGTTGTTGCACGTTCGTTCCAGAAAAAATTTGATATTGAACTGCCTGTTTATTATGCCGATTTCAACTGGGACAATGTTTTCAGGGCACATAAAAAACATACTATTCTTTTTGAAGAATTGCCAAAATTTCAGGCTGTTCGTCGCGATTTAGCCCTGCTGATCGACAAAGCGCTGAAATTTGACCAGATTAAACAAGTGGCCGCTAAAACCGAACGCCAGCTTTTGCGCAAGGTTGACCTGTTTGATGTTTACGAAGGGAAAGGCGTTCCTGAAGGGAAAAAATCGTACGCCGTTAGCTTCATCCTGCGCGACGACAATAAAACGCTCAACGACAAACAGATTGATAAAACCATGCAACGGCTGATTGCGGCATTTGATCGTGAACTGGGAGCTGAATTGCGATAATCACAAATTGGTGTTATCTTTGATTCAGTATGATAAACCGAGATTTAAGCATAAAAAATACGATTCAGAAGCTGAACCGTTTACCGGATGAAAAACTCCCGGAAGTGGAAGATTTTATTGATTTCCTGCTTACAAAAATTGATGACGCATTGTTAACTGAAGAAATACAAAAGTTGACATCTGAATCAAAAACATTTGAATATTTAGCACACGAAGAAAATCTGTATTCGGTTGAAGATCTGAAAGAAAAATATAAATAATCATCCTGTCCGGAGATAGTTTCGATTCGTATATTAAATATAAAAGACAATGCAAAAGGGCGATATAGTTTTAGTGCCTTTCCCATTTTCAGATTTAACCGGAGAAAAGCTTCGACCGGCATTAGTGCTTTGTTCAACACCGCTTGATATAACAGTTTGTTTTATTACCACTCAATTCCAGTGGAGAGAAAAATACGATATCGAACTACTCCCTTCATCTTACAATGGTATAAAAAAAGCTTCCCTATTAAGAGTTCGTAAATTTGCCACCATCGACAAAGATCTTGTTGTTGGAAAGTTGGGTAAACTCGAATTCACTTATATCCGACAATTGAATCAAAATTTAATGGAAATTCTCCAGCTATCCTGAGTATGCAAAACCACACCAAAGGGATCATCTACGCATCAATCACAGCTTTTTTCTGGGGTTTTCTGGCTATTGCCCTAAAGATTGCTGTACAAAAAGTAGATCCGGTAACGGTGGTTTGGTTCCGTTTTTTAATTGCTTTTATTGTGCTTTCGATGTGGATGGCGTTCAAAAACCGGTCGTCGTTTAAAATTCTTGTAAAACCACCGCTTTTGTTGATCCTTGCGGCCATGGCATTGTCGTGGAACTACATGGGCTACATGCTCGGCATTCACCATACCACACCCAGCAATGCGCAGCTTTTTATACAGAGCGGCCCAATAATACTTGCAACAGCCGGTTTTGTACTGTTTAAGGAAAAGGTTAGCCGAAACCAGCTTTTGGGTTTTGCGATAGCTTTAGCAGGATTTTCTTTTTTCTACCGCGATCAGTTAAGCGCCTTTTTCGACAGCCGGGGCGAGTACCAAACGGGAATTCTTTTAACCATTTCAGGCGCTGTTGCCTGGTCGGTTTATGCCATTCTTCAAAAGAAACTGGTAGCGGTTCACCCGGTAGATGCACTGAATCTTTTTCTCTTTGGATTTCCAGCTATTGCTTATATTCCGTTTGTAAACTTTCATTCGTTGCAGCATTTAAATTGGATGTGGTGGCTCCTACTTGTTTTTTTAGGATTGAACACTTTTATCGCCTACACCTGTGTGGCCAACGCATTGAAATACACCGAAGCTAACAAAGTGAGTATAATTCTGATCCTTAACCCGATGATCACCTTCATTACCATGGGCATTTTAACCGAATTAAATGTATCGTGGGTTGAACACGAGCGTTTTTCGCTTGTTACGCTTGCCGGCATTTTTCTCGTCTTTACCGGAGCCATTCTGGTGGTCAGAAAATCAAAAAAATCAGGCAAAAGAGAAGAATCCGCTTAAACCCTTACCAACTTATTTTGTTTACCTTGGAAGAAAACTTTAGCTGATGATCAGAACTTCTTCGTACATTCTTATCGTTCTTTTTATTTCCCTGATTTCCTGTAGGCCTGAGCCACCGAAATTTATGACCGTGACTGGTCCTGTTTCAGTAAAAAAAATGGGGAAAACGCTCCATCACGAACATGTTTTGGTTGACTTTATCGGTGCCGACAGTACAGGTTATCATCGCTGGAACCGTGATACAGTGGTAAAAAAAGTATTGCCCTACCTGTTGGAAGTTCGCGACATGGGTTATAATACATTTATGGAGTGTACACCGGCGTTTCTGGGACGCGATCCGGAGCTGTTAAAAATACTTTCTGAGAAAACAGGTATGTATTTCGTTACCAATACCGGGCTGTATTCTGCTTACAATGGGAAATATATTCCGGAGGAACTGCAAAAGAAAACAGCAGAAGAACTCGCGGCCATTTGGATTGACGAAGCAAAAAACGGAATTGAGGGAACAGGTGTATTTCCCGGCTTTATCAAAATTTCGGTGAATCCCGGGTCATTAACCAATCTCAACCGAAAAATTGTGAAAGCAGCATGTTTAACGCACAAAGAAACAGGTTTGGTAATTATGTCTCACACCGGACCGGCTGTTTCTGCGTATGAGCAGCTGGAAATATTGAAAGAAAATGGAGTGGCTCCTTCCGCATTTATCTGGACACATGCAAACAACGAAACAGACCGCGAAAAGCTTCTAAAAGCAGCAAGAATGGGTGTCTTTATTGCTTTTGACGGTTTTGCTCCTGATAAAGTGGATGAATATGTCGATTTTATCCTTTTTATGAAAAAACACGGACAGTTGCAGCAGCTTTTAATTTCGCACGATGCCGGCTGGTATTCTCCGGGAGAACCTGATGGTGGTAATTTTCGTGGATATACAGATATCGAAACCCATTTGATTCCCGCCCTCGAAAATGTGGGAATTGCCCAATTCGATATCTATCAACTACTCATTAAGAATCCACAAAACGCTTTTGGTATCTACAAAAGGCTGCTGGAAGAATAACAATTTAACTCAAAAAAAGCAGCCCTTTTGGAACTGCTTTTTGCGGTGCGGATCCCGAGCACTCGGGAAACCCGCGACTTAGTCCCCATCATTGATCAGCCGTTCGTAAAACGACTTGTTTCTTTGGCGCTTTAAAAATCTCTCGCGTTTCATCGCTTCCGATCTGCTTGCGCAGCTTTCGCTGTAAACTAACTTCCAGGGCATTTTTCTTGAGGTATATTGTGATTTACCCGAATTGTGGTACACCAAACGAACCTCTAAGTCCGAAGTAAAACCAATGTAATAACTTCCGTCTTGATCACTTTGTAATATGTAAACAAAATAGCTCATCTGAAACAAAAAAAGCAGCCCTTTTGGAACTGCTTTTTGCGGTGCGGACGGGACTCGAACCCGCGACCCCCGGCGTGACAGGCCGATATTCTAACCAACTGAACTACCGCACCAAATGTGATGTATAAATTCGACTAAAAATGCGGTGCGGACGGGACTCGAACCCGCGACCCCCGGCGTGACAGGCCGATATTCTAACCAACTGAACTACCGCACCATTTTTAATCAAATTCTTTTAAGAACTCCCTTTGTCAAAGGTGTTGCAAATATATACTTTCTTTTTTTTCCGACAATACAAAATAATATTTTTTTGTTTTTTTATTCAACCCACTGAATAACAACACATTAAACGCACAAATCACTTCACTTGTACGATATTTTCAATATCCAGTTGTTTCTCTCCGCTCCAACGATATGCGGTTAACACTCCGCTACCTGTTACACACGAATCCACACAGCAAATATTGGGCTTCACCACTATTGGGCCTCTGCCTCTACAATAATGACCAAAAAATACGATGGGTGCATCTTCGGGATAAGGCTCGTTTTCTGGAAGAATCTGTGGTGGAACGGTATAATTCGGCATCGAATACTTGCTTTCAAACGACAAATTCCGAAACGTCATTCCACTTGTTTCTTCCCACCATCTTATCCGAAAAGAACGGGGAGCTACGCCTTTGTTATTTACCACATGCAAATCGGAGGGCATTTTTAACACTCCTCCCTTTGTTAACTCCCAAACACTTTTGGTAATTTCAGCATCAGGCCTTTTGTGGATTGTCCTGAATGTTTTCTTTCTGATCCTTCCCTCTTCGTAAAACGAAGCTGCCACTTTCACAGCTCTATCCGACCAACAGGCATGAACTATCCTTATTTCTCCAAAGTCGAGAAACAAAGGTAAGGTGCGCATCCAGTTTAAATGATCTTTCCATTCCTGGGTATCGATTGAAAATTCGTTGATGGTTTTGAACATCGACAGCCCATATTTATTAGGTTTCTTAACCAATAATGCTCCTTCTTTATCTTTTAGATAATAAATGATAGCATTGATTTCATGGTTTCCTAAAATAGCATAGGCATTGCCGCTCTCTACCATGGAACGAATTATTCCGATGGTTTTTCTGATTTTTGGGCCACGATTGATAAAATCACCTACAAAAACCGCTTTCCGTTGGGGATGAGAAAAACTTCCGTTTGTTTTTTCGTATCCCATTTTCAGCAATAATTTCTTCAGCAAAGTTGCGTGTCCGTGAACATCTCCGATTATATCGTACATATTACTTCAGTATAGAAAAGCGAATTTAAAAAAAATAGCTGTCGGCCTTAAGCAAACAGCTATTTTCTTCATACAAATTACAAGTAAATTATCACCAGAAATAAGCGTAGAAAACAAGAATAATTGCGATGATAACAATTGAATTTATTACATCCCAATGGTTGTATGAACTTCGGGTTTCTGCACGCTGTTCTGCCGTAGCCGATCCCATTGTAAGACCGACAATTGTTTCGGGATCCTTTTTACTGGTAAAATAACTAATGATCACCATCGAAACAATTACGATCAGAAAGAGATAAATCTCGTAATGCAGCCAGTTGTGTGAAAGTATTAATTTGTATATAAATGACTCTTCAGCAATTGATCCCGAGAATATATTCAAACCGAGGCGAAGCATGCCAAGAGAAAAACCGATTATAAGCCCCCAAATACCGGCTGCCGGTGTTGTTTTCTTTGAGATAACTCCCAAAAGGAAAACTGCTGCAATACCTGGGGCGAGCAGCGATTGCACATCCTGAAGATACTCGTACAAAACTTTCCCAAGCCCTTTCATTACGGGAATCCAGGCTATACCAAGCATTACAATTATAACGGTAGCAATTTTTCCTACAATTACATAATGTTTTTCAGAAGCACCGGGTTTAAATTTCTGATAAAAATCGACGGTAAACAGCATTGCAGATGAGTTAAACAACGAAGCCAGTGAACTCATAAGTGCTGCCAGTATTCCGCCTACAACTATCCCGGTAAAACCTTTCGGGAGCAGTACCTTTACCAGTGTTGAAAATGCGGCATCGTTACTGGCCAGGCTAAGCATTGGCTGTCCGGTCGAAGGATCGATTTTTTGTGTCATCGCATAAGCAATCATCCCCGGAATAAGAAAAATAAATACGGGTGTAAGTTTTAGGTATGCCCCAAAAATAGCACCACTCCTTGCCTGTTTCATATCGCGGCCCGACAAAACCCGTTGCACAATAAACTGATCGGTACACCAATACCAGAATCCGATAATTGCTGAACCGAGTATCACTCCTGTCCACGGGAAATCAGGGTCGTGACTGGAACGCATTAAACTGGTCATAGAATCGCCGTGAACCGTAACATTTGCACGTGCAATTTCCATCAGTTCATTCCAACCTCCAATTTTTATCAGGCCAATCACCAAAATGGCAATAGAGCCCAAAAGCAAGATAGGTGTTTGCAAAACCGAAGTATAAAGAACAGCTTTCATTCCACCAAAAGTGGTGTATATCCCGGTTAGCACCACCAGGCCAATGGCGCTCACCCAAAAGAAATCGATGCTATAACCAAATATTGTGATATAGTCGATATTGAAAACATCTTTAAATACCACACCTCCGGCATAAACGGTAACAGCTACTTTGGTGAGTACATAACTTACGATGGATATAATTGAGAGAAAAGATCTTGCCTGCGGAT
>JBKEDN010000235.1:0-18598 GCA_047975435.1 Draconibacterium sp.
CATATCTCTACTCGACAAAACTCCTGTAAGAGAGGTGCTTATAAAATACGATTACAAAAACGTCAAAGAACTTAAAAATAAACAATTAATAATCAGCGGGTTTTAAGTGCCCGCTAATGAAATTGAATATAAAAGAAAATGGTTATTGGGGAAAGACAGACTCATTTTTTGGTCCTACTCAAGTCCAGCTGTAAAAGATATTTCTGTGGAAAATGATAAGTTGATAATCCATTGTTATTCCGACAGAAATCAGTCAAATAATATAACTATCAATTTGGTTGATATCAATAAGTTTATAGGTAGTCCGGTAAAATACTATCGAGGCTCTTTGGAAAAAACGAACAATTACTATGTTGAACCGAGTTTAGCAAAACAAAAATAAAAGGGAACGAATAAAAGAAGGAAGCCCAAAGTTCAGGTTGAAATAAAATTTCTACCAACTACAGGCTTCCTGCTTTTTTCTAAAATTCCTTATCCCCAAATTCGCTGGACGGAAGTTTTGATTTCCCGTTTTTCCAGTTGAGATTGTAGCTCAGGTTCAGCACCACAAAATCGGTTTCATAGATGTAATTGGTGGTGGTATAAAACTGTTCGCCCCAGGTGGTAATCCGCTGACGGTGCGATTCTTTCATCCCTAAATCAATGTTTTGCCACTGAACAGTTGCGGTAAGGCGGTTATCCAGAAAAGTCTTTTTCAGGGCTAAATTCGGGATCAGATAACGTGAGTCTTCACCCTGCGGCGTTGGCCGTTTCGACAGATAATTTACATTAGCGTTTAAACTTGTGCCGGCACCCAAATTAAAAGTTGTATTTACATTAAAAGAATATACCCATTTTGAGTTGTTCACATCAATGGGCGATTCTCCCAATATTTGCAACTCTCCTTTATAAGTCTGCTTGAAAAGATTACCGCCTGCAAAAAACGACCACCATTTGGTTGGATGTAAATCGGCGCCAAGTTCAAAGCCGTAAGCTCTTCCGCGCTCTACATTGGTATAAACCCGGTTCAGGATAGAATCGTTAAAAACACTGTTTACCCGCTGCACCGGGTCTTTACTCGACTGCAAATAAGCTGTCAGATAAGCCGAACTCCCGCCTTTAAAAGATTTTACCAAGCCCAGTTCAGCAAGGGTAATAAACTCAGGTTTTAAGTCAGGATCACCAATCTCAAGCGTTTCAGAATGTTCGCGCTCCGGAATCGGGTTTAACTGGTTGTTGGTAGAACGCTGAATCCTCCGGCTAACCCCGGTTTTTAGTTTTAACCCGGGTGTAACATTGTATAGAATGTTTAAAGTTGGGAAGAAATTCGAGAGTTTCAGAACATGCGGATCCGAATCAAACGACAACTTTACCGAGCGGCGTGAATATTCGTAACGCAAACCCACAATGTATTCCAGTTTTTCGGTGCCTGCCGAGTACTGGCTGTAAACCGAGTTAATGGTATTTTCAGAATAGGCCGTTCCGCTAAACAGTTCGTTGGAAGCAGTTGCATCGTCAGGAGTTACGCTGTAATCAAAAACACCGTCCTGCGTATCATTCCTATACTGATAACCGGCTTCCAGTTTTCCGCCTCCTATATTCCGGGCATAATCCAGTTTTAAGCGGTAACCTTCAATCGGCTTTTTATACGGGTTTTGTACATATTGCTGCAAAGTACCACCGGGTTCGGTCAGGTTGCGGTTGTGTGTATTTCCGTACAAATCATCGTATTCATAAAGTACCGAAGCAGTTACCGACGACTGATCTTCAAAAGTGTGCGTAAAATCGATGTTGCCTAAGGTAAAAGTTCCCTGTTTAATCTGGTTATTTGCATTGTAATACGGCGCGTCGTAAATTTTTTCGTGTGTATCAAGCGTTTCCTGCCAGTTTGAATAAAACAGGTTGGCATCGCGTTCCTGGTATCTTTTACCGGCATAAACACCTGCCGACAATACATTCGCTTCGTTCATTTGAAAACGGACAAGCGCCCTTCCGGCATAATCGTAACGGTAAAAGCTGCGTTCCCCTTCCGACGGCATGTGGTTGATGGTGTTATTTTCCTGATTTTCGATCCACACATTCCCTTCGCGAAAACCCTGCAAATCATTCCGGTTGTAATTTCCGCCCAAGGTAATGTCCCATTTCCCTTTCTGATAACTGTAAGTAAGGTCCCCGCCAAAACGTTTGGCATTGCGCAGATTATCAAAATCAGTAGTTGGTGGCAAACCGTATTTGGCGTTCACACTCAAACCCGACCCGCTGTTGTGCGCTGTTTTTGTGGTTATATTAATAATCCCTGCTTTCCCGTCGGGGTCGTATTTTGCAGAAGGCGAAGTAATTAATTCAATGTTTTTTATTGCATTGGCAGGCAACTGGCTTAGTGCCGATTGTGCATCGGTTAAAACCGGCTTTCCGTTGAGCAAAAGCAAAAAACCACTTGATCCCCTGACCGTAATATTTCCTTCGGCATTTACCGCCACCGAAGGCATATTTTTCAGTACATCCACAGCATTTCCGCCGCGGGCCGACTCAAACTGTTCAGCGTTAAAAGTTTGCTTGTCAATTTTGCTGATGGTATTAATGCGCGCCCCGGTAACATTTACCTGTTCCACCAATTGCCCGGAAGGTTTAAGGGCAACAGTACCTACATTTAAGGCCTGATGATTTCCCAATTGAAAACGTTCTTTCCCGGAAGTTTCGTAACCCAGAAACTGAGCTTTCAGAAAGTATTCTCCGGCAGCCAGTTTTTCGATTTTAAAAACACCCGATTCGTTGGTAACCCCACCGGCCACCATCGATGAATCGTTTAGATTATATACAACTACACTGGCATATTCCAATGGGCCGGCATTATTTTCATCTGTTACTACCCCACTAACACTACCACTCTGAGCTATCGAAGCAAGTCCTGTAAAACTTACCAATAGCAATAAAATTACTTTCTTCATTACTGATTGTTCTATACTGTCCATTTTTGCCCTATCAAACAGATTAAATATATGAAAGTTCAATACCGGCCACATATTCATACAGTTTTGTACTTTACCCGGCTAATTACTTCATACAAAATGAAATTGCTTTGACGTATATTTGTAAGAATGAGGCGAAAAAACCGCAAAGTGTTTGATAAATAACATTTTATTTCTATTTTTGCGCGTCCAAAAAATTGGATGAACATTTTTAACCATTTAAAAATTAGATGATTATGTTGAATCAGTATGAAACCGTTTTCATTTTCACTCCCGTTTTATCTGAGCCACAGGTAAAGGAAGCGGTAAAAAAATTCAGGGACGACATCACCCAACACGGAGGTGAGATGATCCATGAAGAAGATTGGGGCATGAAAAAACTGGCTTACCCAATCCAAAAGAAATCTACTGGCTTTTATCATTTGTTTGAATTTAAAGCCGATCCTGCATTTATTACGAAGTTTGAAACCGATTTCCGCCGCGATGAGCGCGTAATTCGTTTTATGACTGTAAAACTCGACAAATATGCAGTAGCATACAGCGAGAAGAGAAGAAAACTTCAGAAAGAAAAAACCGAAAAAAAGGAGGATTAAATCATGGCACAAAGTGAAATCAGATACCTGACCCCGCCGTCAGTAGAAATCAAAAAGAAAAAATATTGCCGTTTCAAGAAAAACGGAATTAAATATGTTGATTACAAAGACCCGGAATTCCTGAAAAAATTCCTGAACGAACAAGGTAAAATTTTACCTCGCCGTATCACCGGAACTTCATTGAAATACCAGCGCAAAGTTGGACAGGCTGTTAAACGTGCCCGTCAGATTGCTTTGCTGCCGTTTGTAGCCGACATGTTGAAATAAAAAAGGAGGACTTGAAATGGAAATTATTTTGTTACAAGATGTGGAACGTTTAGGAAGCAAGGATGACGTTGTAAGCGTGAAAGACGGTTACGGACGTAACTTCCTGATCCCACAGAAAAAAGCAATTGTTGCAACTGAATCAGCAAAGAAAATTCTTGCTGAAAACATAAGACAACGTGCCCACAAAGAAGCAAAACTGAAAGAAGAAGCTACTAAGTTGGCTGAGCAGATTGTGAACAAGAAGATTAGCATTGGTGCCAAAACAAGTACCTCGGGCAAAATCTTTGGTTCGGTTAACACCATTCAGCTGGCTGAAGCATTGAGCAAAAAAGGATTTGAGATCGACCGCAAACAGATCACAATTCCTGAAGACAGCATCAAAGAAGTGGGTACCCACAAAGCGCTTATCAAATTGCACAAAGGAGTGAAAATTGAGATTGAATTTGAAGTTGTGGCTGAATAAGCAAACAGGTTCATAAGATAGTGAAAGGGTTTTCGATTGGGTCGGAAACCCTTTTTTAGTATTGGAAGACCAGAAGGTTAAATGAAGGTCACTGTGTTGTTTTTTTGCTGAAATTACAACCCGGCCTTGCGCAATATTTGCTTCAATTTGAGAAATAGGCACACAAACCCGGGAAATAAATACTTCATGTTGAGAAATGACCACTTCGATTAAGGAAATGAGTACTTCAACTTGAGAAATGACTACTTCAATTCAAGAAATTGACACTTCATGTTGAGAAATAAGTGCTTCAGGTCGGGAAATAACCATTTAAACTGAAGAAATGTCAGGTTTGAGTTGAGAAACAAGCACTTTAGATGAAGAAATGTCAGGTTTGATTCGAAAAATACCCGTTCGGGCTAAGACATGCCTTTACGGCCACGGTTTCAATTTCAACCAAAACACCAAGCGGAAGCTCTTTTACGGCAAAGGCAGCCCGGGCCGGGGGATTTTCGGTGTAATACGAACCATATACTTCATTCATGGCTTTAAAGTTGGCCATGTCGCTAAGTAGGCAGGTGGATTTTACTACATCGGCAAACGAATATCCGGCAGCCTCCAAAATAGCTCCTATGTTAAGCATTACCTGCTGTGTTTGCTCCTTAATTCCACCTTCTACCACTTTCATGCTTGTGGGGTCGAGCGGAACCTGACCGGAAATATAAAGCGTTCCGTTAACTTCTACCGCCTGACTGTATGGTCCGATAGCTTGTGGGGCTTTGTTGGTTGCAATAATCCGTTTCATGCTTATTTATTTTAGAAATTATTATCGTAATGGCTTTTACGTTTCTGTAGTTTCAGATCCGAAAGCATCGACGACCTTGCATTGATTGTAAAACTATAGCTTTTTCTGAACCCGAAAGGAACAAAGTTGAACGACATCGCCCAGCAATGTAAATCCCTTGTCAGGTTAAATGTGGTAAATGAAAACTCACCGGCCTGAATATCAAAGTTGGTGTTCATACTCATCTTCCATTTCTCGGTTATACTTACATTCCCCCTAAAGCCAAGTGTTTGAGAAATTCGCCCGTTGGGTGCCGAAGCCGATTTTCCGGTATAATTAAAACTATAATCAAAGCCAAAATCCCATGGCATACTAAAATCGACATAGTTTGCAAACGAAGCCGGCAATATATCCTCTTCAACCGGCGGCTGTGGCTCATTTTCATCGCCACCCGGTATTTCCATATTTTCCGGCTGACCGCCGCCCTGGCCACCTTTCCCATCTTTCTTTTTTGATTTAAACGACATACCAAAAGAAAGATTGGCACGTGTTAACCGGCCCAATTTTGCAAAGCCGCTATTTTCGTTCCAGGTATATTTATGAATTTTACGGTAATTCTCATCCAGCATATAAGGGTCAAGTGTGGCCCCGGCATTAATACTTACACCGGCTACTGTTGTGCGGCCACGTATCGAAATAGGTGAAAGGTTTAGCGAGTCGGCAATCAAATCGTAAGAAGTACTCAAACTCAGGTTATCAATCAATTTTACCTTTTTATATTTTTGTTCCTCATCGGTTTTGGTGCTGTCGCGGACATCCAGCTTTTTCATTTCCAGGTTATTGCTCAATGAAAATGAAATTGACCCCGACTCTCCCCTTCCGGGCGAACTTCCGTAAATTCCACCAAGGTTGGTATCAAAATAACGCATGGTTCCGGTTGAATCTACTTGCACCTCTTTCCAGTACCCAAACTTGTCACGTCCAAAATCAGGACGGTAGCTAAACGAAACGGAAGGGGTCATTTTATGACGGATACCTTTGATTTTAGAATTCGGGCTTCTGGGGGCAAAGTTTCCGTAAATATTGGTTGATGCACTTACACTATAAGCATAATCGTAAACCCTGTTCAAACCGGTAATCGTATCAACACGTATCGTATTCGGAATTCCTGAAGGATTGTTGGCAAAACTGGCCCCTTCTTCATACTCGTAATCGTATTTCTTGAAATACCATTTTTCGTTGTAGGTAATTCCCGGACTAAAATTAATGTACTTAAAAAGGTTAAAACTCGGGAACGAAACCGGTAAGGTATGTTTAATCCCGTTTTTCCAGTCGGTGGCAAGAGAACTGTTCAGGATTTCGTATTCTTTTGCCGAGATAGTATTCTTAAAATTACCGGTATAATTGATCCCAAAATTTTCGTAAAATTTCAGTTTCCCGCTTCTGTTCTTTTTCCTGAACGGATACACTTTTGCCATACTAAAAGTAAGCTCGGGCAAAGAAAGTGACATCGTACTGTCGCGAGTATTTTGCGAATGCCGCAGGTTCATCGACATGTTAAAGGGAGTATTCTCAAACCGGCGCGAAAACGAAACGCTTGACGACTTGGTTGTAGTCAGATAATCGTTGGTATTATAGGCATTTTGTTTGTCGTAGCCACTTGAAGAAAGGTTTACACTTGCCGAGAACGTCTGGTTTGGGTTTGCTTTTGCATCTTGTGTATGCGACCAAACCAATTTATATTGTTTGGACCTGGAGTATGTGTCAAATCCCTTTTCTCCGTATTTATTAATGGCATAATCGAAACTAAAGTTGCCACTGAATTTATAGCGTTTGCGGTAACTGGTTTTTGCACGTACTCCCCACGAACCTTTTGAATAAATATCTCCCTGCACTGCCAAATCGAAGTACTGACTGGCTGCCCAGTAATAACCTCCATCGCGCAAAAAGAAACCACGGTTGGCCTCTTCACCATAGGTTGGTATTAAAATCCCCGACGAGTAAGTGGGCGAATTGGGAAAATAGCCAAATGGCAATAGTGGGAAATAAATCGGAAAATCTTCCAGCACCATATACGCCGGCCCGGTTATAATCCTTTTATTTGAAATCACCTTCGCCTTGGTAAGCTGAAGATAAAAATGGGGATGATCAGCATCGCAGGTTGTGTATTTCGCCTGCTTGGTGATAAATACGTCCTTTCCTATTTTCTTTGTCCGGTCGCTGTGAATGTAACCTTCTCCTTGCTGCGAAACTACTTTGGTGATAAAAGCCTTTTCCGTGTCGAAATTATAACGCATTGTTTCCGACTCGTATTCCTCGGCCCCTTGCTTAAAAATCGGCTTTTGAGCCATCTCTCCGGTTGAGTCGATGGTACCTTCAGCATAAATTTCTTTTGTTTCCAGATCGAGCTCTATGTAATATGCCGTGAGCTCTATTTGCTGGTAAGTAACTTTTGCGTTGTTGTACAAATACACCTTTTGTCCGTCGAGCGAAACAATCATCGAATCTTCGGCATTGTAAACAATCGGGTCAACCAAAAAAGGTTTTTTAGCTTTGGCTGAATCAGAAACGGCGAGTGTCGAATCCAGTGCCATGGTATCTACGGCAAACGTGTCCAATACCTGCATTGTTTCAACCGTATCAAGCAGCGAATTTTTAACGGTATAAGAAGTTCCGGGTTCTTGTCCAAACAAAACAAACCACGGGCTTAAAATAAAAAGATATGTAAGAAATGATTTTCTCAAAATGTTTTCTGTGTTTCAACACCACTAAGGCTGGACAAAAATATAAATATGGCTAAGACTATCCGTCTAGAAAATGCAAAATAATTCTAAATTTCTATTTTTAGGCTTTAAAGCTTGAAAGGGTTGCTAAATATGGTAAAATCCAAAAATAAGGGATACTATTCAAGCAATTTTGGGGTTAAATAATTATAAACACGCGATCGTTTATGAAAACCAGTCATCAAAAACTTATTTTGCTTACAACATTTATCTTTCTGTTTGGGGTATATATTCCTTTCGCAGGAATGGCCCAGGAAAAGAATGACGGGCGGCTTTCGGTGGTTGTTATCGACCCCGGGCACGGAGGAAAAGACCCGGGAACTTCGGGAGGCAACGTTCAGGAAAAAGATGTTGTACTGGACATTGCCTTAAAACTCGGCAGACAGATAAAAAATGAATTTCCTGAAATTACAATCATTTACACCAGAAAAACGGATGTATTTATCCCCTTGTACAAACGGGCAGAAATTGCCAATAAAAACAAGGCCGACCTGTTTATATCCATACATGCCAACGCAGTAGAACAAAATTATGTGTATGGAACCGAAACATTTGTACTGGGGCAACACCGCAGCCAGGATAATCTGGAGGTGGCTAAAAAGGAGAATTCGGTAATTTTGCTGGAAGATGACTACAACAGTACTTATGAAGGTTTTGACCCAAATTCTTCGGAATCGTATATAATGTTTGAACTGGTCCAGGACGAATACAAAGAGCAAAGCATTTCGCTGGCCAACCAGGTTCAAAACGAATTCAGGGAAGAAGCAATGCGCAAAGACCGCAGTGTAAAAGAAGCCGGGTTTCTGGTGTTGCGGCGAACAACAATGCCCAGCGTATTAATTGAAACCGGATTTTTGAGCAATGCTTCCGAACGAAATTACCTTGCCAGCGAAAATGGACAATCCAAAATTGCTACCGCCATCTTTAGTGCTTTTAAAGGCTACAAAGCCGACATCGAACAAAAGAGCAGTTTTCATCTTGTTACTAACGATGTAAAACCACAACCGGTTCCACGTCCTGTTGCTGAAACAAACAAGGTAGTTGACCAGCCGTCGGAAAGCAAAGCCATCAAGCTGTTTTATTCGGTACAGATTGCTGCACTTCGAAAAAAACTGGACCCAACACCTAAAAACTTTGAAGGACTTACAAATGTTTTTCGCCAGGATGCAAAGAAGCTTAACCGATACTTCTCGGGAGAATACAAAAGTTTTCCGGAAGCCCAGTCTCAACTGGAAATTGTAAAGAAAAAGTACCCGTCGGCTTTTGTCGTTGCGTTCCGAAATAATGAGTTAATTTCTGTGAAAATGGCGCAGGAATTAGAAAAGTGAGGCGTGAAATCATTAGTTTTACAATAAATTTAGAAAAATCCGATCAATGAGATTATCAAAATATGCAAGGCTGGGGATCCTTATCGTTTTTGCATTAACGATATTATTCTGGGGCTTGAGTTACTTAAAAGGGAACGATTTTTTTTCGCGTACCAACTATTATTATGTGCACTACGACCGTGTTGACGGCCTCGCCCCTTCAAGCAAAGTTATGATGAACGGATTTCCGGTTGGGAAAGTAAGAAAAATTGAATTCACTTCCGACCATACCGGGCGCCTGTTGGTTACCCTGGCCATCGACTCCGAATTTAAAATCCCAAAAAACTCCGTTGCGCAAATCATCAGCAGCGACATTATGGGAACCCGGTCGATTAAACTCGACATGAGCGACGAGCTTACTTATCACCATGCCAATGACACCATTCGCGGCTCAATAGAGCACGATCTGAAAGAACAAGTCAGCATGCAGGTTCTCCCACTAAAAAACAAAGCTGAAGAATTATTGGGAACGCTTGATTCGGCACTAACGGTTTTTACGGCTATTTTAAATGAAGATGCGCGGGCTAATTTATCTTCCAGTTTTGCCAACATTAATCAAAGTATCAAAAATATTGAAGCAACAACTTCAGACCTTCAGGAAATTGTTTCAGCAGAAAAGGTAAGTATGAGGAGTATTATTTCCAATATAGATACAATAACGACAACCTTTAAAAACAACGCTTCAGAATTTGATGCTACCATCAAAAACCTGCATTCGTTTAGCGATACGCTTTCACAAATTAAAGTATCTCCGGTTTTAGATAACATTCAGCACATTTCGGAACAACTGTTGGCCACACTTGAAAAACTAAACAGTGATGACAATACTGCCGGGCTTTTGTTAAACGACGATGAACTGTATTATTCCATCAATATGTTGTCTGAAAATATGGCCTTTCTGATTAGCGACGTTCAAAAAAACCCAAAGCGATACTTGCAGCTTTCTGCTTTCGATTTTGGCAAAGATGTTTACGTAAATACCAAACAAGATCTCTCTGCCAGGGATATCGTATTTAAAGTGCATCTTGTTTCAAGTAAAATAAAACTGGATATGAACACCGAGCGTTTTGAGGGTGTAAAAAATATAGAAGAGTTCTATTCGGGAGGTGTTTACTCCTACCTTGTTGGTAATACAGGGGTTTATTCCGAAATAGAACTTCTGTTCAGTTCTGTTAAAAAGAAATTTCCAGACTCGAGTATTGTTGCCTTTAAAAACGGCCGGATAATTTCGCTCGAAAAAGCGCTACGTAAGATACAGTAAGGGATTGACGTAAAACCGTCTGTTAATTAACATATTATTAATCAGACCACTACCAACCAGTTATTAATTTAACTATCAGAAGCTTAAGTCTAATTAACTGATTTTCACTACATTAAAAATATAAATATTTTTTCACATTTTAAATGCCTGAAATAGAAACCGATAAATAATCTCGCGCATAAACAATAGAAAAGTGATTTTTTTTTTCACTTTTTTTTCGCAACTTTTGTCGTCAGGAATACCACTAAGGAAATTTTTGTAGAACCTCTTTTATCCTGCAATTGTAAATGAGCAACGAATACAAATCTGCATGGGAGAAATGCCTGAACGTTATAAAAGATAACGTTCCCAACAGCAGCTTCAGGACTTGGTTTGAGCCGATTGAGCCCATAAAACTGGAGAATCAGGTATTAACCATTCAAGTGCCAAGTGCTTTCTTCTATGAATACCTGGAAGAGCAGTTTATCGATATTTTAAGAAAGACATTGCGCATGGTAATCGGGCCGGGCGCAAAACTGGAGTACAATGTTGTGATGGGAAATAAAAACAGTAATCAACCATACACTGTTAGTTATCCAACCAACAATAACACAAAAATTCAGAATAAACCGCTGACCATACCTTTAAAATCGGATGAAAAACCAACCATCCGCAACCCGTTTATTATTCCCGGAATCCAAAAGCTTCAAATAGATCCGCAGTTAAAACCGGACAATACTTTTGAAAACTTTGTGGAAGGCGACTGTAACCGACTGGCCAGAAGCGCAGGTTTTGCAGTAGCTCAAAATCCGGGGGGGACAGCTTTTAACCCCTTGATGATATACGGTAATTCGGGGCTTGGAAAAACCCACCTGGCACAGGCAATCGGGATTGAAGTAAAAGAGCGCTTCCCCGACAAAGTGGTTCTATATGTAAATGCAAACAAATTTCAAACGCAATATACCGAAGCAACGCGGAATAACAACCGCAACGATTTCCTGCATTTTTATCAAATGGTGGATGTATTGATTTTGGATGATGTTCATGAATTTGCAGGAAAAGAAAAGACACAGGAAACTTTTTTCCACATCTTTAATCACCTGCACCAAATGGGTAAACAACTGATCCTGACTTCAGACAAGCCACCTATTGAGTTGAAAGGGATGGAGCAAAGGTTGTTGTCGCGTTTCAAATGGGGACTAACTGCCGACCTGCAAACTCCTGATTTTGAAACCCGGATGGAAATCCTTCGTCGTAAAGTGTATAAAGATGGCATTACACTTTCAGAAGAAGTACTGGAATACATCGCTTCTCATGTTTCCAACAACGTACGCGAGCTCGAAGGAGCGCTGGTTTCTTTGCTGGCCCAATCTATGCTGAACAAAAGGGAAATTACACTCGAACTGGCGGCTAAGTTGATTACCAAACTGGTAAAGAATTCAAAACGCGAACTGTCAATCGAATACATTTCGAAAGTGGTATGCGATTACTTTAATATGCCGGTTGATGCGCTCCAGGCAAAAACAAGGAAACGCGAAGTTGTTCAGGCACGGCAAATTGCTATGTACTTTTCGAAAAGTTTAACCAAATATTCGCTGGCCAGTATCGGAGCTCAAATAGGCAGTAAAGACCACGCAACCGTATTACACGCCTGCAAAACGGTAAATAACCTCAAGGATACCGACAAGAACTTCCGGGTTTTTGTGGAAGAAATTGAAAAGAAATTGAAAATGTAAAACATACGGCAGGCTTTCGGGCCTGCTTTTTTTGGCCACATGATTTATCTTGCAGCAAGCATCGTCTCTTCTTCATTGATTTTTGTTGTATTTCGTGTTGCCAAAAGTTATCAAACCCGCCTGGCCGTTTTAATTACAATAAACTATTTTGCCGCCACATTGCTCGGAATCATTCTTTTCTCTCCCTTAAAATCAATTACCCCCGACACCGCTGCACGATGGATACCTTACGCCGTTCTGTTAGGGCTTCTTTTTATTCTTATGTTTTTCGTTATCGGGAAAAGCGCACAAAAAGCGGGCATTACGGTTACCACGCTGGCAACAAAACTATCGCTGGTTTTTCCGGTTGCTTTTTCAATAATTTATTTCAACGAAAAATTATCTGCCTTAAAAATGCTGGGTATTGTTTTGGCAATCGTTGCTGTAGCACTTACTGTCTATAAAAAAGACCTGGCCAGGACAAAATTATCATTGGCATTTCTCCCGCTGTTAATTTTTGTTGGCAGCGGCATGGTTGATTCACTTGTTAAATTTGTTCAGGCAACAAAAATCGGAACCGAAGAGGCAAGCCAATACGCAACGCTTGTGTTTTTTGTAGCATTTGTTTGTGGATTAATTTTTCTATTGCTTTCCAAACAATTTCAGGTAAAGTTTCACCCTCCTACCCTTGTGCTCGGCACTTTACTTGGAATGGTAAACTTTGGCTCACTCTATTTCCTGATACAGGCACTCAATAAATCCGCGATGGCAAGCTCTCTTGTTTTCGCACTTAACAACATGCTTATTGTAGCACTCTCAACTTTGTTAGGTACAATGGTTTTTAGAGAAAAGCTGAATAAAATTAACTTTGCAGGAATTCTGCTGGCACTGCTCAGCTTGTATTTTTTATTATAATGAACGACGAATTCAAAACAATCACAAAGACAAGTACCGGTTATTTCAAAGACAAAGGGAGTAAGTTTTACTCTTATGCCTATCCTATTCAGACAGAAGACGAGGTTAAAAATATTGTTCAGCAATTAAAAAAAGAACATCACAGCGCCCGCCACCACTGTTATGCCTGGCGTTTGGGGACCGAAGAAATTACTACACGCGCCAACGACGACGGCGAACCCTCTTCTACCGCCGGGAAACCGATACTGGGACAGCTGCAAAGCTACGATGTAACAAATATACTGGTTGTTGTAGTTCGTTATTTTGGAGGTACTTTACTTGGAGTCAGCGGGTTAATAAATGCTTACCGGAATGCAACAATAGAAGTTTTAAACAATGCAGAAATCGTATCGAAACTCATTGAAAACAGTTACGAACTAAAGTTTGGCTACGATTTGCTCAATACAGTAATGTATCATATCAAACAGGAAAACCTGGATATTGTCACCACCGACTTTCAGGAAAGCTGCCGACTGGTTTTCAAGGTTCGGAAAGGCGATACGGAAAAAGCTTTTAACATTTTTGACCAGCTTTACGGACTAAGCATCAAGAGAATAAACGGATGAAACCGATGTTAATAAAATGGTGAAAAGTACAAGCTTCTATTTCCAACAAAAGTAATTTAAAGAAGCTATTTTTGAGACATGATGCAAAGTGCGATATTCCTGTCAACTTATCTTAAAAGAGGCATCACAAGCCTCGTAAAGAAGGTTCTTTTTCCTGAAAAATGCATCGAACGATTAGATTCAACAATCGTATATTTTGATAAAAAAGTAAACGCTTTTTTTCAATCCAATAAAAACCAACATTTTTTTAAACGAAGTGTTGGTTTTTTTCTGTTAAGAAATTCAGTAATTAAAAACCAATAAATAATGGCAATGAAGAAGGATTTATTATCGATTACCGATTTTTCAAAAGAAGAATACCTGCGTATCCTCGAACTGGCTGCCGAATTTGAAGAAAACCCAAACCAGGAGCTGTTAAAAGGTAAAGTAGTGGCTTCGTTGTTTTTTGAACCGTCAACCCGTACACGTTTAAGCTTTGAAACCGCCATTAACCGTTTGGGCGGCCGGATTATCGGTTTTGCCGACCCCGACAGTTCGAGTGCTACAAAAGGAGAAACACTGCACGATACCATTAAAATGGTAAGTAACTATGCCGATTTGATTGTAATGCGACACCCGCTGGAAGGAGCAGCCCGCTATGCTGCCGAGGTTTCAAAGGTTCCGGTAATAAATGCCGGCGACGGAGCCAATCAGCACCCAACACAAACCCTGCTCGATATGTACTCTATTATTAAAACCCAGGGGACGCTCGACAACATTAACCTGTTTATGGTGGGCGACCTGAAATACGGAAGAACCGTACATTCACTCTTGCAGGCCATGTCAGAATTTGAAGATCCAATTTTTAATTTCATCGCTCCTTCCAATTTAAAAATGCCGGCGGGGTATCTTCACCACCTACAGGAAAAGGGGATTCGCTATTTCGAGCACGAAGAATTTACCGATATTATTTCGGCTGCTGACATTATTTACATGACACGGGTACAAAAAGAACGCTTTGCCGACCCGATTGAATACGAAAAAGTAAAAGATGTTTATATTCTGAACAACGAGATGCTAAAAAATACCAAAGCAAACATGAAGATTCTCCATCCGCTACCCCGGGTAAATGAGATCAGCACCGATGTTGACCTCAATGAAAAAGCCTATTATTTTGAACAGGCAAGAAACGGCATTTTTGCCCGTGAAGCAATCATCTCACACGTAATGAACCTAAAATAAACCAACATGGAAACTAAGGATAATTCAAAAAAGAAATTGAAGTTAAAAGTTAGCGCCATTAAAGAAGGTACTGTTATCGATCATATTCCGGCCAAAAACCTCTTTAAAGTGATCAATATTCTGGGGCTGGACAAAATCGAAAACCAGATTACATTCGGCACCAACCTCGATAGTCACAGACTTGGAGCAAAAGCCATAATAAAGGTTAGTGATGTTTTTTTCGAGGACATGGAAATTAACAAAATAGCACTGATTGCACCACATGCGAAGCTTAACATTATAAAAGATTACGAGGTTGTAGAAAAGAAGATTGTTGAAACTCCTGAAAAAATTACGGGAATTGTAAAATGTTTCAATCCTAAATGTATCACCAATCACGAAAAAATTACGACCAGTTTTAAGGTGATAAACAAAGCACCAATAGCATTAAAATGCAAGTATTGCGAGAAGATCACAAGGGAAGAACAAATCAGAATGATATAATTTTTAGTACGATGGCGATAAATCCGCTTTTTGGTGTTGCAGAGAGCGGATTTTTTATATATTTGCACGTCCAAAATCGAAGCGGATTTCGCACCGCCCGACACGGATAAAGTTCTAAAATAAATTGCCCAGTTGGCGGAATTGGTAGACGCGCTAGTTTCAGGGACTAGTGTCCGTATGGACGTGAAGGTTCGAGTCCTTTACTGGGCACAAAATTAGCTGATTTTCAATTGATTAATTCTTTTGATTATCAGCTTTTTACTTTTATCCCCTTCTCATAAATTTCTCCAAGTGGAAACATGATGGAAACACTTCCGGTTAATAATTCAAAAAACTTATCTCGAAAATATTTAAAACTACAGGCATGCGCAACCAGACAGATATTTAATAAAAAAAGCATTATTGCGAGGCATTCGATTAACAGAAAGAATACCATTGGTTTTTCGAATGGGTTCAATAATTAAAACCTTTGCTAACCACAGTTCCGCTTTGATCGGTAAACCCGCCGTTTATGTCGCTGCGCAGCGTTGGCCACAGAAACGAACGGTAAAAGGCAGAATAAAATAACCCGCGTTGCTTTTCAGTTCCTCCGGTTACCTTAATTTTTGAAAGTTGAGCTGATTCATTCTTATGACTGTAAGCCGGTTTGTAATCGTTAGGTTCAATATTTCCGGTAACCTGTAAAAACGGAATATGACAAAGATTCCAGTGTCCTTTGCTGGTGTGGGCAAACCCATAAATTACGGTATCCTTGTATTGATAGCCCGAACCGCTGTGAAACTGCGTTACCGGGGTTAGTTGCACCATTGCATTGGGAAGCAACGATCCGTGAAAAGCCTCAGCTCCCCATGCCCTGTGCGTTGGCCCATAACCAATATCTACGCTGTCCCACATGCTGTTCATAAAAAAGGGTTACCGTAACACGTAAGCGTTTTTGTTTTTTGCGTACAGGAAGCAATCAGCAGAATAATAGCAATTGGTAAGAAATTAATTTTCTTCATGATCAGGCTTTAGGTGCTTAAAAGTGTGTCAGTTTTTCACCGAGAACTTGTAAATGGTTTGAGAATGAAATGTTTTTCCCGGCCTTAAAATGCAGTTAGGAAACGTGGGTTGATTCGGCGAATCAGGATAATGCTGAGTCTCCAAACAAAATGCCCCGTATTTGGTAAAAGACTTTCCATTTCTTCCTGTAATTCCTTCGTTTAAATGATTGCCTGTATAAAATACGACACCCGGTTCTGTGGTAAAAACATCCATTTTTCGTCCACTCAGGGGTTCATAGGCGCTCGCGGCCAATGCCAATTTGCCTGACTGGTTACGCAAAACATAGGTAAGATCATAGCCTCCTGCTTCATCAATGCGGCTGCCAATCGGGTGCGGAGTAGAAAAATTGAGCGGAGTTCCTTTAACATCCAATAGCCGTCCTGTTGGAATGTTTTGTCCTTCTGCCTCCAGATATTGATCTGCCTGAATACTTAACTCGGTATCTGCAACTTTGGCCGCTTTTCCTCCGGAAAGGTTAAAATAGGTATGGTTTGTAAGCACTACGGGGGTTGCTTTATCTGTTGTAGCTTTGTAATCAATTTTCAGTTCATTTTGGCTAGTAAGGGTATAAATAATCGTCACCGTCAGATTTCCGGGATAGCCTTCTTCCCCATCTTTACTGAAATAAGTCAATTTTAAAGCTACCTCTTTCTTCCCGGGCAGCTCTTCAATATTCCAAAACTTCTTGTCAAAGCCCGCCACTCCCCCATGAATAAAGGAACTTAGTTTATACACTTTCCCGTCAAGGGTAAATTTGGCACCTAAAATGCGGTTTGCTACACGCCCCACTGCAGCCCCCATCAATGCATTTTTACCGCCTTCGTATTCTTCGAGAGAGTCGAATCCCAGCACCACACTCGCCAAATTACCATCCTTGTCAGGTGTAATAATATCACTAATGGTAGCACCATAATTGATCACTTTCACCTGCATTCCATTGCTGTTCTTCAGCGTGTATTCATAAACCTGTTGTCCGCCTGTCTTGCCAAAATCCCTTTTCTGAATCGAATTTTTAACACCACTTTCGGTTGTGCTTTTACAGGAAGGTGATTCTGTCTTTAAACGCGCAAACGTATTTGTTGTTAACAACAAACAGCATATATTAATGCAAATAGTTAATCGATTCATTTAACTACAGTTTATCTTTATTATTTACTACGCCACTTAATCAACCAGGTCATAATGTTCTTCCAACTCAGCAAAACGTGCAAGTATTTCCAGCATTCCTCCGTGATTGACTAAATTGTGTACTCCATTTTCATTCGCGAATAAGCCTTGCTCATTTTTTTCATTGCTAAGTGCATTATCCAAACATTTTTTGAAACCCAGAATGTATTTCAGATCATTGTGATGCGTTAAAAGGTGCTGATAACCACGCAACAAAACGGCATTAAACCAATACCCGTCTCTGAATTTGTCGCCACCATAAAAATAAGAAAGCGAACTGTCGGCTATTTTGATGGCTCTTTTCAGATACTTTTCGTCGCCTGTAATTTCATACAAATACACATTCGACTGAAGCATGGTGCCAGTGTTATAGGAAAATATGGCTTTCCCGATACTTTCGTCTTTGGTTTTAATATTATCGAAATACAATCCTTCGGGTGTTTGCAGCTTTTCGTTTGTCCAGTTGTAAATCATCAGGGCAGTGTCGAGATAAGCTTCATTCTTTGTTGCGTTGTACATTTTAAGTGCAACAATTATCCCAGGGCCGTTGGAGCAGGTATTTTTTGATTCAAAATCGTTTTCCCGCCAGTATAATCCGCCTCCCAAAGTAGTATCGTAAGCCGTCATCATAAAATCGTACATCGACTTTCCTAAATCAAAATAGTTCTTCTTTCCGGTTCGCCCATAGATGTCTAATGCGGCAATTCCTATCCACTGGTTATCGTCGTAATAGCGTTGTCCGCGACTTAGTGCTACAATGTACTCGCCGTAACCGGGCTTTGGCGGGGCCGGATCGTAATAATGCTGTATATTTTTTAAAATATCATCTCATTGCTGTCCCATTAAAATCTAATAATGTTCTTTGAAAATATTGAAATTTAGTTAGTTGCGTGCGATTTTCGATTAAACGGATTTCAATTTGCATTTTCGCTATTCATAAACAGATTAGCAAATGCATAAAAATAAATACGTTTTTGCTCAGTTAGCATCTTTTCTGGATAGGAATAAGTTCAACTACATCGTT
>JBKEDN010000266.1:0-1590 GCA_047975435.1 Draconibacterium sp.
TGTTACCGTTTCAACCGGAGCAACATGAAGGATGGCATCTTTGACAACCTTCTGCGCAGGATGGTCAAAGCAGAGCCGTTGCCGTACAAAATTTATTGCTTAAATGCCTAATTCAATTGATGTATTAATGGATGGCCTGGAACATGCAAAGCTAAAAGCCGGACTCTGCTCCGATATTGGCACCCTGTATTTCGAAGACAAGAAACTACTTAAAGAAGCCGTTAAATGGTGGATTCGTTCGTGCGCTATACAACTGGGTGGAGGAACGGCAGATATTGCTTTCCCTTTTCTTAACCTTTCTGCTGTGGCCAGTCCCTTCTCCACATTAAGTACTGAACAGAAATGGCTCTTGGATCAGGCAGACGCTATCGACCACAACAGAACCAGATTTAATGAGAGAGGTTTGGCAGAACGCCAACTGTTATCAAAAGAACAAGCTAACGATTCTTTGATTGCGGTTATAAAACAGCTTTGTAATTATTATTCGGGGAAAATATCGGATCAGAGCTTGTTTTCTCAACAATCAATCGATGTCTTCCTAATTTCACAATCTGCCGATGTTGCCATATTTATATTTGATTATGATAAAATGGAAATATCTTATGGACTTCAAGCTTTTAGAGCCATCAGTAAAACAATTAAACAAACTAATGGGATTTGCACATTTTCTCATGGAGATCTGGAAGTTTTTGCAGGTGGACTTTCTGCGGTCCCGGAGTTTATAATACAGTTAATGGCAAAGGGTATGCTTCTTTATATTTCCACAAAAAATAAGCAACTCAACAATCTCAATAACGTTAAGCTTATTTACGGTTATGCCATAGCTTTGTGGACCGACTCGCCCGCCAACATATCCATTATCCATAATTCTCTCCAGAAAGTAATGAGCGCTTCTTATCTGGGTTGCCTGGTCAAGGAGCAAAAAGTAGGAGGACAAATCGAATTCTTCGATTTTGTCAGACCTTTGCAACTACCACCTGCTATTACTTTCAGGGACGGTAAACCTTTAGAAAGAACAAATCGAATCAATTTATAACTATATTTTTACGCTAAGTCCAAGCCAAGTTTTATAAGGTATTACATGTTATACCGAGGATATGCTGTAAATTTAGAAGATGCTCCATGAATTATTTTAACACTATTGCAGTTTTTCCCTTTTTCATCGAGTTCCAATGCCTTTTTATACGATTCGAAAGCTGTTGTTCAGCATGATGTACTGCCGATGATTATGATATATTAAGGATAATCATATTTTTTTATATTGAAGTTGTTTAAAGTTTCCGTATTTAAATAATAGCAAAAGCCTGTAAATTCAACGCTTTCCAATGTATTGAATTTATTTCAAAACATATCAAAACAGCCCTAAAAGTATCAAGCCACGCGTTGGTTCTTTCCACTACAAACCTGCATTTGTACAGTAACTTATCAAAAATATAGTCATTGCTGCTTCCATTGCGTTTGTTTTGGTCAATGGTAACCATTCGGCCAACCCCGTCTTGTTTTTGTAGACGGAGTGGTTTTCTTTCAAAGTTTCTTTAAAATGTTCGGAGAACTTTGAGCGGTTTAGGAGTGACTTTGGCTTAGGGGTTT
>JBKEDN010000274.1:0-6291 GCA_047975435.1 Draconibacterium sp.
AAGTAACCGCTTTAAATCGTACGTTTGGTTTCGTTGTCATTGCAGCCTTTAAGATACAATTCTTAAAGGGATAACAAAAACAAAGGCTGTCCAATTTTACTTTTTGGACAGCCTCTTTTGCTTTCTGTAATTTTCTTTATTTCATTCTAAGGGTCACATTGAAAAGTAGGTGGAGTAAAAGCCTGCAATTTGCTGTCAACGCTTTTCTAATCGTTGCAGTAGCTTCGGTGGTTGTCAATTTTCTCACCACTAAGCACACGAAGCCACAAAGTTGTAGAAAGGCCATTAACTTAAACTTTGTGAACTTCGTGGCTTTGTGGTATTATTTGTGAATCGAAGATCAGCCTGAGCTAATTTTCACATCTTAAAATTCATATTTGTTTCATGTGATCTCGTTTACCGTTTACTCATCATATTATAAAACCTAAGTTTAAATTGTTTCTGTAATTCATTGCGGTTAATGCCTTGCAGGAGCGGTTTTCATCTAAATAACTCCCCAAAAATTTTCTTAAAATTGAAATAGATATTCCGTAACAATATGATAAACAGTCATTAAGCACTGTTTTTATATTATGATTTTACCCCTAAAAACCTTAACTTGTATTTACCATTAAATTTTTCAAAACCATTTAAACACACGGTTTTGAAATCGATTATTTAACCCAAAATATTGAATATCATGAGTACATTATTAAGTACATGGGTTGATATGCCCATTAATTTAGATGATTCCATAAACAATTCTTTGTGGAACGATGCAGGCGTAATGAACACATCCAAAGGAAAGGTATTGGTAAAAAACAATGCCGAGTTTTTGTACGTTGCGCTCGATTTAACTGCCGATCAGGGGAATGATGCCGGTACCGGAGATTATTTTTGGTTTACGTTCGACCGGAACAGAAATGCAGCCATTACGCCGAATTACGACGTGAATTATGGTTTATACCCGGGAAATCCCAACAAAATGGGGCGTCAGTATTATCTTGGGGCCGGGCGCTGGACCGGCTTGGTAAATGAAACAAGCCCTTCGATGTGCAGGGTCGAATTCGGGCCGTCTCCTAACTCAGATACGCCACACCGAATTTGGAAAATGCAGTTTCTTTTATCCGATCTCGAAGTATCGCTCGGAAGCTGGTTTCCTTATACACGCTTTGGTTTTCGCGTAGCTTCTACTACTCCTGCCTTTACACACAACGAACCGGCTAATTTTTACAGCTCATTTACTAGCCTTCATTATTTATTTCTTTCGAAAAAAAGAAGTTTCCCGGGTGCTTCGATGGGAACCGTTTTTGGTGGGGTAGGCTTAATCCCATACGATAAAATTGTTTCGGGCAGGGCTACTACCGCATCAGCTTATCATCCGCATGTTGAGAATGCAGCGTTCGGTGGTACGCTGAATATAATTGGAAACCGGACAACACTGGCCGGATTGGCGGGGCGTAAATACAAAGTACTGCACCGGGAAGGTACTTCCGGTACATTTGAACCTTTGCTGAGTTCCTGGAAGAATTATCAGTGGGACAGCGCCACCAATCAGTATGTTCTGAGACACTTTGGGCCTGATACCGATGATAAATACACGATCCCGAATGCCAGTATTGATTACTCCATCGACGATTTACTGATTCAGTTTAACACCGTGGGAATGAATGCAGGTATTCATCAATTTCGTATAGATATAGATTCTTATTCAGCAGATACCGAGTTGTTAACTTTGTACATTGACAACAATTTGACAGAGCTGAACATCAATAGTATTACACACAACGGAGTCCAAAAATCAGCATGTTCCATTGTAAAACTAACCAGTGATACCGATGGCTTGAAATTCAATATTACGGCACACGATCCGGAAGGAAACCTCCGGAAGTTTAGCCTGACGGCCCATTACGGCAGTAACCAAAGCTCGGCAGTTTATTCACAAAATTATCCGGGTTCGGGAAATTGGACAGGGGTGGTAAACCTCCAGGTACCTGCAACCGGTAAATGGGTACCTCCCGTTACCTGTGCGTATCAGTTTCGGTTAACAGGCTTGGCCAGAACAACAAACGGATATTCTTATATTGGTAGCGCCGAACATTCGGAGCACCTTACAGTTTTAAAACCCGGCTACGAAAACGTAGTATTAAAAACAACTTTAAGCAGCTTTGTTTTAGGAATGGATGGTAGCAAAATTCTCTAATGTAAGTATTTTCCATTTGAAGTAAAGAGACTTGCCGCAGTGTGCCTTTTTACGAAAGGGCGTCAAAAATAAATACCAAATACCGGTGTATGCAAACAGGCTGTGCACCGGTATTTTTTGTAATTTAGTTTTTTTGATAAATAAATTTAGCCATGTTACAATCGATCAACCCAACCACGGGAGAAGTGGTAAAATCATACGAAGCACATACAAACGAAGGCGCCGAAAAAATTATCAATGCAGTGGATAAAAGCGGACACCACTGGAAAAGTACCTCTTTTATGTTCCGAAGCCAGTTAATGCAGAATTTGTCGGGATTATTAAAGTCGAAAAAAGACGAACTAGCCTTTCTGATGGCGCTTGAAATGGGGAAGGTAAAAAGTGAAGGGATTGCCGAGATTGAAAAATGTGCCTGGGTTTGTGATTATTATGCAGCAAATGCCGAAAGCTTTCTGGAAAATGAACCCATTCAGACAGAAGCATCCAAGTCTTTTGTGTCGTATCAACCACTGGGAACAGTTCTGGCCATTATGCCCTGGAATTTCCCGTTTTGGCAGGTTTTTCGCTTTGCTGCGCCTACCTTGATGGCCGGAAACACTGCCGTGTTAAAACATGCCAGTAATGTTCCGGGATGTGCCATAGCCATCGAAGAATTATTCCGTGAAGCCGGTTTTCCGGAGAATGTTTTCCGAACCCTTCTGATCGGTAGCAAACAGGTTGAAAAGGTAATTCGCCATAAAGCCATAAAGGCGGTTAGTTTAACCGGAAGTACTCCCGCAGGGAAAAGTGTGGCAGCTATTGCCGGTTCCGAACTCAAAAAATGTGTATTGGAATTGGGTGGCAGCGATCCCTATATTATTTTAGAAGATGCAAATATGGAAGATACCGCAAGAAAATGTGCTTTGGGAAGATTGCTGAATGCCGGGCAAAGTTGTATTGGGGCCAAGCGTTTTATTGTGGAAGAAAAAGTATATGCCCATTTTCTGGAGTTATTCACCCACGAAATGAACGCTGCCATATTTGGCGATCCTTGTGACGAAGAAACTACCATTGGCCCATTGGCGAGAGCTGATTTGCGCGACGAACTGCATCAACAGGTGGTAGCGTCGGTTGAAAAAGGGGCAGAAGTGATTATCGGAGGAGAAATACCACATCGGAAAGGTGCGTTTTATCCGCCTACAATTCTGGAAAAAGTGAAACCCGGAATGCCCGCTTATGAAGAGGAGCTGTTTGGCCCGGTTGCTTCGGTAATAAAAGTAAAAGACCTTCAGGAAGCGATTAAAGTGGCAAATGACACCGAATTTGGATTGGGGGCAGCCATTTTCACCGCCAACAGTTCAAAAGGTGAAAACATAGCCGAAATACATTTGGAAGCCGGTGCCTGTTTTGTAAACGATTTTGTGAAATCGGATCCCAGGTTACCTTTCGGCGGAATAAAAACCAGTGGCTTTGGCCGCGAACTTTCGATACAGGGAATTAAGGAATTTACCAACATAAAAACGGTAGTGGTGAAATAGCCGTTTTATTCAGATGCTTTTGAATTCTTCAACGGATATTTGGCGTAAATCTTTCGTCCGACGAATTGCCCCAGAAAAAAACTTCCAATCAGAAACGGAGCCAACTCCCAGGTTAGCGACAAGCCAAAAAATTTCCGGATAAGGATAATCAGCGGAACCGGAAGGTGAATAAAGACAAACCACCAGAAAGAAAGTTTTCTGAATCTCCCGCGCATGTACCCAAAAGGAAGATTAACGATAAATGTTACCATACAGGTTAGCAATACCCGTATCCAAAGTTCTTCGGGATAAAGTTTAACGAGAAGGATATTCAGAAAATCAGGCATTTGCTAGGCAAGTTTTGCTTCAATCAGTTCGCAAAGTGTGTCCACCCAACGATCCTGTGTATTTAAACTTTCCACCAACTTTACTTTTTCTCCGCCTTTTTGTTTGGATTCACGGTTGTAATCGTGTTCAATCTCAACAATGGTTTCCAGGCAATCGGTTACAAATGCCGGGGCAAGTACCAATATTCTCTTTTTCCCTTCTTTAAGTTTTTTGTCGAGCACTTCATCCGAAAAAGGTGTCAGCCAGTTTTTCGAAAGCCTCGATTGAAACCCAATGGTATATTCATCTTCTTTCAAACCCATTTCGTTGGCAATCAGTTGTGTTGTTTCACAACAGGCCCGGCTGTAGGCATAAACATCGCCGGCGGGCTGGCCTTCGGGCTGGCTTTTTTCATCCTGGCGGTTAGGTAAACCGTGGTACGAGAAAAGCACAAAATCGAAACTCTTTGGATCGTATTTTTCCGCTTGTTCAGCAAAAGCTTTTATAAATCCCGGATTCCGGAAGAATTGTCCGATCTGCACTACCTTAACGTTTATTTTCTTTTTCTGAATGTAATCTTCAACAGCCACAAAGGCGGTTTCAGTGGTAGAAAGCGCATGCTGTGGGAAAAGCGGCAAAACGATCAGCTTTTTATATCCTTCTTTCTGAATTTGCAGAAGCGCTTGTTTATATGACGGGTTTCCGTAACGCATACCCACAAAAACTTCGGCTTTTTTTCCCAGCTTACCCTGCAGTTTTTCCTGTAATTCTTTTGAAAGGTAAATAAGTGGCGACCCTTTTTTGGTCCAGAGCCGTAAATAAAGTTGCGTCGATTTTTTTACCCTGAACGGGATAATGATCAGGTTTACCAGTATTTTTCGTGCCAGCCACGGAATATCGATCACTCGTTTGTCGTTCAAAAACTGAGTGAGGTAACGACGTACGGCCGGCTTGGTTGGAGCATCCGGACTACCTACATTTACCAGTAAAACTGCGGTGTTCGACTTGTTCATATCAGTTGGTTGAGAATTGATCAGCAATTAATCGGCCTTGTTTTATGCGGTCGGCCATACCAATTCCGTCGCGAATATTTCCGGCCAGGATTACACCCGGGAATTCCTCTTCAAGCGCTGAAATGGCAGTCAGTTTTTGCTCGCTTTCAAAGCTGTATTGCGGGATGGCATGTTCGTACCGAAAGATGCGGCAAACATCGGGTTTGAAGGTTTTCAAGCCCATCATTTCGATCACTTCCTGTTCTACTATTTTCAAAAGTTCGTCATCATTCAGGTCAAATAATTCGGGTTTACGAATTCCGCCCATAAATACCGACAACATGGCGCCACCTTCGGGTGCACGGTTTTTCAAAAACGAAGAAAGGAACAATATGCCCAATACCTGCCGGTTTTCAGCAGATGGGACCAGCCCGCCGAATGATTTTATAGGGATACCTTCCCAATTTTTAAAACCCAGGGAAACCTGTGTTACTTTAGCATATTTCAGCTGATTTATCCGATCAACTTTTTCAGCCGGAAGAAAAGGAAATAAATTATGCAGGCTGTAAGCGCCCACTGTAGAAATTACGTGGGTAAAGGTCTCATCACCTAAACGGAAAGAATTACTCTCTTCCAGCTTTTTGATTTCCAAATTTTTACACCCGAGGCTGATGTTTTCATCACCAATGTTTTTTACCAAGGCTTTTACCAGGTTTTCGAGACCACCTTCAGCAGAAAAAACAACACGTGTAGCTTTTTTATCCCGTTCCGTTTTTGGTTCTTTGGCCTTTTTGATAGTTCCGCCAATAAAGCTGCTGTACTTTTGTTCAAGACTATAAAGTTTGGGCAGTGCAAAACGGGTAATCAGGGTTTCAGGATTACCGGCATAAACACCCGACAAAAACGGATCAACGGCGTTTCGGAGAAAGCTTTTCCCCATGCGCCGGCGAACCATTTCTGCAACGGTTTCATCGGGGTTAGTTCCCGGTTTACGGAAAGGCTCACCCAAAATGCGAAACTTATCGCCAAAAGTAAAAAGGGGAGTGGTAATCCCTCCGATCAATCCCGAAGGAATAACCCGCCATTTTCCTTTTAACCATATCCAGCGGGCTTTTGCCGATTCGTTGGCTACTTCTAATGTGCAGTCATCTTTCAGGTCCTCAAAAAGTTCGGCCGCCTCGGGTTGCCCCAAAGCACCGGTATTTGGTCCCGACTCAAAAATAAACCCATCCTGATGAGTGGTTTGAATTACCCCTCCCGGACGATCATTTTTTTCAAAAACATGAAAATTAAT
>JBKEDN010000310.1:0-7107 GCA_047975435.1 Draconibacterium sp.
TGTGAGTAAAATGTTGGGGCATACCAATATAAAGACCACCCAGATTTATGCACGGATTACGGACTCAAAAATCGGCCATGATATGAATATTTTCGCCGGAAAGATCAAATCAATGGAAACAAAATTTGCTGATAATCTATAATTTGGAAACCAATATTTTTATTGGGTTCAGAATTACTCTTTTGAAGCAATAACTTTTTGGATAGATTTAGAACGCACTATTGGTGGATATTCCGGTGATGTTGACCCCTCATTCCGGTGATATTGACCCCCCTTGTTTTTAGGTTTCGGAATGACCGATGTATGACAAAATTACATTTTTCTTCTTAAACTTTCTCCTTTTAATTCGATGCGGTATGATGTGTGTACCAGACGGTCTAAAATTGCATCTGCTATTGTTGGCGATCTTAAATATCTTCGGTACTTTCCTGATAGGAAGCTGTTTGAGCCTTCTATTTTTTCATATAGGTTCTCAAACAAACATCCTGAGTTGTTATAATTACAACTCAGGATAGCATTTCTTCGCTCAACACCAATCATCACGACTGTATGATAAAAGGGATAAGAATAAAAGCCCCCATAAAGTGCTTCTATTCATTTTTTTCATTTCAATGTAATTTTTTTAATAAATTGATTTTTTGTATTTAGTGTCATCAGTTTGAGACTGCAAAATATTTCTGAAATAATGATTCCAAACTTGCATTCTCCTGCTTTAATATTTCCAGGAATTGGGATTCGGATTCTCCAACACTTATTCTGGAGAGATAAAGGCCAAGCCATACAAATTCAAAAATTTCAGATTTTATCAGTTCCCAAATAATCTCAGTATTATTGATTTGTTTCTCCAATAACATATTATTTATAACAAGCCCAATAAATTCAAGATCAGATAGTTTAACTCCAATAACCCTACTGTCAGGCATATATAAATGGATATTTTCCTTTTTATAATCAATTATAGACATAAAACCCAACAACTCCTCCAGTTCGCCCAGCAACTGACTGATAATAATCCTCTGACCATTTATAAGTCTATTTCTCATGTATTTATTTGAAATGTAACTTCTATAAATTTTTGATTTTGAGTTCTATTGATTATCCATTACCTCAATAATCTTAAACTCTGTCCTACGATTCTGACGATGCTCCCAGTCGCTACACTGAACACCATTTGAACATTTGTTTATTAGCTGAGTTTCGCCATATCCTTTGGCAATTATCCGGCTGGCATCAATGCCTTTACTAATGATGTACTTTACTGCAGACTCTGACCGCTTTTGAGATAACGCCTGATTATAACTATCTGATCCTCGTGAATCGGTATGCGATCCCAATTCTACTTTGATATCAGGATTATCATTTAATATCTGAACCAATTTATCTAACTCCACTTCAGATTCAGGAAGAATATCCCACTTATCAAAGTCATAATAAATGTTATCGAGTGTAAAGCTTTTGTTTTCTTCTTTCTTGTATAATAAAACCGTGTCTCGTACAAAATTGACCTGTAATGGCACCTCTTTCATAATCAAAGACTGGTTCAAATAACCATCTTTCAAAATTTCAATACGTTGCCCTACCGGAAACGGAGGGTGCAACTGGAATAGACCTAACTCCGTTGTTAACCCATAAAGCCCCGTTTCATTGCAAGAAATACTTGCTTCGGTAACGGGCAACCGTGTATCGAAGTCCAGTACGATTAATTCTCTTTTTTGAATAGGTTTTAAGCGTAATTCTATAAAATTCAATCCTTCTGCATCAATTCTGCCTTCAATATATCCATCCTTATTAGCTGTTAGGAGGGGGCAGTCAGAAGCAGTTATTTCGATACTGAATTCCCCATTAACTCCGGATTGTAATTCCTGCTTTTTATTTCCGTTACAATCAAACAGTGTAACCGTAGCGGATTCTATTCCTTCGTTCGTTAAGTCATTTACCACCTTTCCGGAAATTTGGCGATATAGGCGATGAATATCAATGCGATAAATGTCATCACTCCCTACATTTCCTCTATTCGAAGCAAAATATCCGACTTCTCTGTTGGGGTGTACAATAAGTCCAAAATCATCAAAACGTGTATTAATCTTATTTCCCGCACTTTGTATCTCTGATATTTTAGGAAAGCTGGTATAGTAAATATCCAAACCGCCAAGTGCTTCTTTTCCATAATCAGAGGAAAAAGCCAGAATTCCATCTTCCAAAAATGTTGGAAACATTTCATGCCCTGGAGAATTAACTTTATCCCCAAGGTTGACAGGTGCCGACCACGAATTGTTGGCATCACGTACCGACATGAATAAATCGTTTTTCCCAAAGTTCATCGAATCCATGTCGCTTGAGAAAACCAATGTATCACCCCCGGCACTAATGGCTGGCTGTGCACAATTGTATGTATTGCTATTGAAAGGGAGTTCTTTTGTAATCCTCCATTCTCCGCTTTGCTTTTCCATGATAACTAACCGTAAGCGGATTTCCTGTAACGGCAACATTTTTATAATGCTATCAGGATTAATTATATTACTAAGTGTAACAAATAGCTCGCCGGTTTTTTCACAATAACTTGCTGGCCCTTCATGGTATTCAGCTCCAAACCCCCGAACCAATTTCCTTTCTCCGGGTTCCAGATAACCTTTACGGTCAACCCTTGCTTCATAAATATCATAAAAAGCCTTATTCTTCCGTTCACGGCTATCTTTATTAAAATAGTCGTTACGTATCGAAGAGAAATAAAGTTCATCTCCAACAAAAAATGGTGAAATATCGCTACCTACAGTATTTATCGACTTTATTGGTTCTATTACTAAATTAACGTCTTCCAAAAGCATTCTGTGCTTTTGTTGCCCGCTTACGCTTACAACACTAATTAGTATAATTGTTACGATATAAATTATTCTCGTCATTTTACTTTGCTTTATTGTAATTGTTGGTACTATTTAGAACATCCGCGGGGTGGTCCATTTTTTCCTGAAACCTATTTCGTAGGAAACCATAACTTCGTGTGAACCATTTTGATGTCCCCGCATTTCAGTTAAACTAAAATCTACTGCATAGCCGATCCTTAATTTCTGATTAAAAATCCATTGTGCTATAAAGCCATAAGAAGCGCCCGTTCGGTACATGGCACCCAACCATACCTTATCACCCAGTAGAAAGTTGGCAGTAAAATCAAATTCAACTGGAGCCCCTATAGCAGCCTTGGTTAAAAATGTAGGTTTAAATCGTACATGTTCCGACAAGTCAAATACGTATCCGGCGTTCAGGAAAAAGTGCCTCATTTCTGATTCGACGGTAAAATTCCCATAGTTATTTTCAAAATCGTTTTGAATGATTTTGGGGATAGAAAATCCAATATAATATCTATCGGAATATAATAGTGCCCCCACACCGAAATTTGGCATATAACGAACATCAATTTCACCATCGAGTTCCGGATCATATTCGCCAGGATATTGGACATAATCAGATAAAATGTTACGATAATTTGTAACCCCAAATTTGAGGCCCATCCTTAACTGTGATTTCCGGCTCACCTTAAAGCCATACGAATAATCACCAAACAGGCTTAAACGGTTTTCTTTACCAATTTTATCACTAATTATGTTTAGTCCCAGACCAACTTTCTCATTTTTCAACAGGCTTTGCACCGAAAAGTTATAAGTTTCCGGAGCCCCTTCCCATCCGCCCCATTGATGCCGGCCGAGTACAAGAAATCCTAAGGTTTCCCAACTTCCCGCATATGCGGGATTTATAGACTGCGTATTAAAATTATATTGTGTGTACATCGGATCTTGTTGACTATACCCTCTCAAAGAGATGAACATCAACAGTACCACAATAAAACCGAAGCTATTTTTCTGTAAATTCATTTTCTTTAATTTTTCTGGTTCTACTTAGTGGATTAACGATGTAAGAATAAGAAACCTTTAATTGGATCGCTTACCCCGTCGTTCAGGAATAGGATATAGAAGTAAGTACCTTCTGGTAACTGCTCTTTACCAAGGGTCCAGCCATGTTCCGAATAACCATCCCACCAGGCATCGGTTAATCCCCATTTATCCGTATTACCATAGTGCTCTTTCTCGTAAACTTTGTTTTCCCAACGGTTATATATCACAATCCTGGCATCGGGATAATTCTCGATACATTTAATCCTGAAATAATCCTGATTGTTATCTCCATTCGGTGAGAAAATCTCTGGAATTATAAGTTCACACTCGCCTGTTGTATTGGCCGGATCACGCCAATCACGGATACCATCCTCGTCTTCATCCGGAAGAGGAGTTCGGGCACCAGTTGGATTATTTACATTTCCGGAACCGGCAACATCATCATATGCATCATCCAAGCCATCGCCATCACTATCCGTACCAAGTGGGTCAAAGTCGGCTATGCCATCATGGTTACTATCGTTACCTTCGATAATATCCGGGATTTCGTCATTATCGCTGTCTAAATCCAGGTAATCCGGTGTACCGTCATCATCTGTATCAATGGCTACATAATAAGTACCTCCATTGTCAGGGTCATAAGCATCGTCCCAACCATCTCCATCACTGTCAACTCCGGTTGGTGTGTTGTAAGAACCATCTTCCAACTGCCATTCAATGTTGTCAACTATTCCATCGTTATCGGAATCGATGTCAAGCCGATCTACAATGCCGTCATTGTCACTATCCCTATCAACGTACTCACCATCAATCAAGTCCATCTCATCAACATCTAAAATACCGTCGTTGTCATCGTCAATGTCATCGATATCAGCATGATTATCGCAGTCTGAATCCAACTCAATATAGATTGAAACATCTGCAGATGCACAAGTATCATAATCAACCAAACAAATGGTATAAGTAAACTCGACTAACTTTCCTCCTGACTCATCTCCCGTAATTCTAAGGTCTCCGTTTTCAAGATTTAAATGAACTCCAAGAGGCAGGTTGTCAACAGTAATTTCGATGCCTTCTCCCAAACTTATATTATCATTATCCAATAAGTTTAATGACAGACTGTCCCCCATACATTTCATCACTTCCAGGCGGTCGTCGCGAAGAGAAAGTACATAAGGCTGAACATATTCCGGGTTCACCGTTATATATACCGTGGCCTGGTCGCAGGCCTTTGGTTCGCCGTCATCGCATACCTCATATACAAACTGATCCGGGCCGGTGTAGCCATCTTCCGGGACGTAGGTAAACGAACCGTCTTCATTCAGCGTTAACTCACCATGTGCAACATCGCTTACCGGTACAGCATTTACTGTCTGATTATCGCCTTCAAGGTCATAGTCGTTATCCGATAGGTTTCCTGTTATCGGCTCGCCTTGATTTCCGTTGTAGGCATCATCAATAGCATAAGTCGTATTATCCTTAATATCTGGAATAACGGTCACTGTTACTATTGCTACATCACAAGCCTGTGGTTCGCCATCATCGCAAATCTCGTAAGTGAACGTTACTTCACCTACAAATCCCGAATCTGGTGTAAAAATCAATACCCCGGGATTGTTCGGATCAACCGTTACTGTGCCGCCTTCTGCCGGCTGTGTGTAATCGGTTATACTGAACTCATCACCTTCTTTATCGAAGTCGTTAGAGGTTACATTGACAGATACAGGTTCTCCCTCTTCTGTGACTATCGCATCATCTATTGCAGTTACAGTATTTTCTTCTGTCCCTGTGGTCTCGGGCAATACCGTAATAGTGATGGTTGCATTGTCGCACGCAACAGGGGTGCCATTATCGCAAACCTGATAGGTAAATACTACTTCGCCTTCGAAACCTTCGGCTGGTGTAAATACATAACTACCATCTGTTCCCAATTCAAGCGTTCCCTCTTCAACAGTTGCTGTTTGTGCAGTAACTGTCTGTTCATCGCCCTCAAGGTCAAAGTCATTGGTTAAAACATTTCCTGATACAGGCGTGTTCGTGTATGTTGTATTGATGTCGTTGATCGCGTAAGTCGTATTTTTAGACCTAACAATAACTGAAACAATACTGTCACAACCATATATTGTTTTGAACACAACATCTTTAACACCAGCTGTATAAAATACGGAGTCACCATAAATAAATGGGAAATCCTGACTTCCAATCGTTGTATCAATTAATATATTTTCCTCTGCACCATAAGTATGTCCAACAGTAAGATTAATCGTAAGAATACTATCGCATCCTGAAGAATTGGTCAGGCTTTGTAGATAAGTACCAGATTCTGTATAGATCGACCCGTTCAATTCCAATTCATCACATACGGTAAGTTCTATTGTTTCATGGGTGTCTTCCAGAATTGTTAAATTAAGCCTTAATTCTGCTTCACAACCATTCTCTCCGGTAACCACCTGAGTATATACACCACTTTCATAATATACTAATCCATTCAAAACAAAACTATCACAAACTGTTCTTGTAATTTCTTCATCCTGCGGATCAAATACAGTTAAATTAAGTGTAACAATCGAATCGCATCCTAACGCATTTTCCAATGTATAAGTTGCTTCGTTGTTATCTTCGGTATAAGTAATTCCATCAATCCAGGTAAAAGAACTACATGCTACATGTGTATCAGTACCGTAGGTAGTTGGTTTTACAATAATATTCACCGTAACTATGCTGTCGCAACCGTTAACCGTGGTAAACACGATGTCCTTGCTGCCTGCCGCATCAAAGGTACTGTCGGCGTAAGTAAATGGCAGGTCGGCTTCACAGATGGAAGTATCCACCGGAGTTGTTTCCGATGCCAGCCAGGTCGGGTTCACCGTCAGGTTCACCGTTACTATGCTGTCGCAACCGTTAACCGTGGTAAACACGATGTCCTTGCTGCCTGCTGCATCAAAAGTACTGTCTGCGTATGTATATGGCAGGTCGGCCTCACAGATGGAAGTATCCACCGGTGTTGTTTCAAGTGCTGTATAGGTCGGGTTAACCGTCAGGTTCACCGTTACTATGCTGTCGCAGCTGTTAACCGTGGTGAAGGTAATGTCTTTGGTTTCTGTTCCCAGTGTTCCTGACCAGTCGGTGCCGCCCCATGTAAACCCTGTGGCTTCAAAGTCGGCCTCGCACATCGAACTATCGATCGAAGTTGTCTCGTCAGCTGTGTATGTCGGGTTAA
>JBKEDN010000320.1:0-3888 GCA_047975435.1 Draconibacterium sp.
TTCGTCTTTTTCACTACTTCTGCGTTGAAATTTCCTTAAATAGCTGGTGCTATTCGCGTCAATTCCGCCTTGAATTAGTAAAAAATACTTCATAATACCTTTAATTTATAAAATTTAAACAGACTCTTAATTTTTGTGGTTCTTACAAAAAACATGCAAGCTTTTTTTAAAATCCCCTTGATCGCATTTTGAAAATGATTATTTTACACCTTAATCGCCGGCCTTAGTTACTAACACATTACATATGTTTATAATCATGAAGAATCAGCATACTAAAAAGCCTTTTTAATACATCGTAATGTACCAATGTCAGTTCTCCCAAGGACTTGAGGTTAGCGTAAAAACGAACAATCATAAACATGAAAATACTGATATTATTTGCCCATCCGGCCTTTCATAAATCACTCATCAACAAAGCATTGATTGATGCGGTGCGGGGACTTGAAAATGTAACAATTCATGAACTGTACGAAAACTATCCTGATTTCTTTATCGACATTGAAAAGGAAAAAAAGTTGCTGCTCGAACACGATGTAATTGTGTGGCACCACCCGTTTTACTGGTACAGCGCTCCGGCCATTTTAAAAGAATGGATGGATTTGGTGCTACAGCATGGCTTTGCTTATGGAACCTCTGGCAGGGCCTTGCAGGGGAAATGGGCAATGTCGGCTGTTTCAACCGGAGGCCGGCAGGAAGTTTACACCGAAACAGGTAAACACCACTACAGTGTTAATGAGTTTCTTATCCCATTTAAGCAATCGGCAACGCTTTGCAGAATGCGTTATCTGCCCCCTTTTGTAACTCACGGCGCGCACACCATCACTCAACAGGAAATACGGAAACAGATTGCGGCATATCGCGAAGTTATTTCCGGACTACGCGACGGTAAATTCGAAGAAAAGGATTTTGAGAATATTGAATATTTCAACCATTTAACAACTTCAAATGCATAATCAGGATTTTTTCATACAGGCACTTATTTATCTCGGGGCAGCGGTTGTTACGGTTCCGCTGGCAAAAAAGCTGGGGCTTGGTTCGGTACTTGGTTACCTACTGGCCGGAATTTTAATCGGCCCCTTTGTATTGGGCTTTATCGGCAGCGAAGCCGACGAAGTAATGCACTTTGCCGAGTTTGGCGTGGTGCTCATGCTTTTTATTATCGGATTGGAGCTGGAACCGGCGCTTTTGTGGAAAATGCGAAAATCAATTTTCGGGCTTGGCGGCCTGCAGGTTCTTATTACTGCCATCGTTATCACCTTTGTTGCGTTGGCATTCAACTTTCAAATAAACCGCGCCCTGGCCATCGGGCTGATATTTGCACTTTCGTCAACGGCCATCGTACTCCAAACACTTTCGGAAAAGGGCCTGATGCGAAACATTGCCGGGAAATCGGCTTTTTCGGTTTTGCTATTTCAGGATATGGCAGTGATCCCCATTTTAGCATTTTTGCCCCTTATTGCAACCTTGGGGCAACCGGCGGCTTTGTCCGATTCCAGCCTGAGTAAAATCGGGGGAATGGCACAACTCCCCGGCTGGCTGCAACTGCTCATCATTATCGGAGCCATTGCCGCGGTGGTAGTAGTGGGCCGTTTTATGGCACGCTATGTTTTCAGGTTGATTGCCGAAACAGGCTTACACGAAGTTTTTGTGGCCCTGGCTTTACTTATGGTAATCGGTATAGCCCTGGGAATGGATAAGTTAGGCCTCTCCCCCGCCCTCGGGACATTTATTGCCGGGGTGGTTTTGGCCGACAGCGAATACCGCCACGAACTTGAAACTACCATCGACCCGTTTAAAGGACTACTACTGGGGTTGTTTTTTATATCCGTAGGAGCCAGTATTAACTTTAACCTGTTAGTTCAAATTCCCGGAACCATCGCCTTTTTTCTGTTTCTGCTGATTGTGGTAAAATTTTCGGTATTGCTTGTTTTGGGGAGGATTTTCAGGTTAAGAAAAGGGTTTGAATTTTTGTTTGCTTTTTTACTGGCCCAGTCGAGCGAATTCAGCTTTGTTCTGATTTCCTTTTCGAAACAAAACCAGTTATTCGATGAAAAAACCTCGGCCATGCTTTTGCTGATTGTAACTTTATCCATGGCGGTTTCGCCTTTGTTACTGATATTTAACGACAAAGCCGTGAGCCCGATACTGGCACGCTGGCAAAACAAACTGGAAGACGACGAAGTGGATGAACAGGAAAACCCGGTAATCCTGGCCGGCTTTGGCCGTTTCGGATTGGTAGTTGGGCGTATTTTACTGGCCAACAAAATAAAAGTAACCATACTCGACAACAACCCCACCAACGTTGATGTATTACGAAAATATGGTTTTAAACTGTATTTTGGGGATGTTATCCGCCCGCAAATGCTGGAGAAAGCCGGCATACAAAATGCCCGGATGCTTATCTTAAGCATGGCCGAACACGACGATGCCTTAAAAGTGGCCAAGTATGTCAGGGAAAAATATCCGGATGTAAAAATACTTGCCCGGGCAAAAGACATCTTTCACTCGTTTGAATTTTTTAAGCTGGATGTGCGCCTGGTTCAGCGCGAAACATTTGACTCAGCCAACGAACTGGGGGCAAAAGCATTGGTTGAACTTGGTTTTAGTAATTACGAGGCATACCGTATAACCCGCACATTTAAACACCACGAAGACCAGATAACCGAAGAACTGTATGAACACTGGTTAAAAGGCAACCAAAGTTTTATTGAAGAAACCAGACGGTTCTCGGAACAGGTTTCGGAAACAATGCAGGCCGAAAAAGATTATATAATACACGATTCGGAAAGCGCCTGGGATATTCATTCGATTAAAGAAGAGGCACAGGGGAACAACTTAAACAAGCCAAAATAAAGAACATATATACCGCTGGTTTTCAACACACTAACACCGCCCGTCAAAAAAAAAAAAAAAAAAAACTTGGTTTTAAACTTTTGGTTGATTACCTTACGACATAACTTAATGTTTTACAAATGCCAAAAAAACAATCAACACAATGAAATTCCTGACACTTTATACCCACAAAAAGTTTATTTAAACGCCACCCTGTTATTCCCCACACAGGGTGGCAAAGGTTTTTCGCCGCTCGGCGCGGGGAACCCTTTTTTTGCATTACAAAAATATTATTAAATCACTAAACAACAATTAAAATGAAAAATCTTATTATAACAATCACTTTAATCTTTTCTTTCTGCATATATTCTCTTAGTGTATATTCTCAGGCACTAAAAGTAAAACAAGACGGGACTGTGCTGATTAACGGGACAACTGAGGGGAGTAACGGTGAAAACTATGCAGGCGAAGTTGCCGCTATTGTATATGGCGATTATGGGTACTATTTGGCTAACGGACGGCTGGCATTGGGCGACTATGGAAAATTAGCCAACTATGGCGGAAATGTTTATATAGGTGAATAGGGTACTAATTTCGACTCCGACATTATGCAATTACACGGCAAAAAAGGTATGTATTTAACACGCGACTACGGTGAAGTATTTGCGTACTATAAATATTCGAACAACAATACATTTAAGTTCAATTGTGTTTTAGAAGTTGACGGGCTAACAAATTTATCTGACAAAAGGCTAAAAACCAACATAAAAGAATTGGACAATTCACTTAATTTAATTACAAAAGTTAAAGGTGTAAGTTATAACCGCCTGCTAAACGAAAACGATGAGATAGAAAAAGGCAGCCCCGAAACTGAAAAGGAGAAGAAAGGCAAAGAAGACTATGATAAGTCGAAAGCCAAATACAAAAGCAATTTTGAAAGTAAAAAGAACATCGGCTTTATTGCCCAGGATATTCAAAAAATATTTCCCGAGCTGGTCGAGGAAGATGAATCAGGCTACCTTAGTGTAAACTATATCGGATTAATCCCGGTTTTAG
>JBKEDN010000083.1:0-1961 GCA_047975435.1 Draconibacterium sp.
TTGCTAGAATAATCGGTAAGATTAGTGCACTTACCATATTACAATATATCAACAAAATGAACAATAAACCCATTGGCCAGATTAAATATGCACTAATTTAATTCCGCCAACGGGTTAAATAAGTATAAGTTTAGTTGATTTAGTTGTTAAGGGCAAAAACTCTAAACACTGAACCCTGAACTCTAAACTACAGAAATATGAATCAGTGGAAAAATTTTTCGAAAGGGTTTATAAAAGAAAATCCGGTATTTGTACTGGTACTTGGGATGTGCCCCACACTCGGAGTCACTTCTTCGGCAATAAACGGACTGGGAATGGGCCTGGCTACCACCTTTGTTTTAATGATGTCGAACATCGTTATTTCACTGGTAAAAGGTGTTATACCTGATAAAGTAAGGATTCCGGCTTTTATCGTAATCATTGCAGCTTTTGTAACCGTTGTTCAGTTGCTGATGCAAGCCTTTGTCCCGGCTTTGTTCAAAAGCCTGGGGCTGTTTATTCCGCTTATTGTTGTAAACTGCATCGTATTGGGGCGTGCCGAAGCTTTTGCATCCAAAAACAACGTAGTTTCTTCAGCGATCGACGGAATCGGAATCGGGCTCGGTTTTACTTTTGCCCTGGTGTTGCTCGGTGGCATCCGCGAGATACTTGGCAGTGGAAAGCTTTTCAATATCACACTGTATTCCGAGAACTTTGTAACATTATTATTTGTGCTTGCCCCGGGGGCATTTATCGTTTTAGGTTACCTGATTGCACTTATTAACCGCATCAAAAAGAATTAGGAGAAAAGGATATGAGTTATTTTGTAATTATACTCGGCGCGATACTGGTTAACAACATTGTTTTAATGCAGTTTCTGGGGATCTGCCCTTTCCTGGGAGTTTCCAAACGTATTTCTACCGCCATTGGGATGACAGGTGCAGTAGCATTCGTAATGGTTCTGGCAACCATCGTAACCTATCTTATCCAACACTATGTTCTTAATAAATTTGGTTTGGCTTTCTTACAAACCATTGCTTTTATCCTGGTAATTGCAGCACTGGTTCAGTTGGTCGAAATTATTCTGAAAAAAGTAAGTCCGCCGCTTTACCAGGCCCTGGGTATTTTTCTTCCGCTGATTACTACCAACTGTGCCATTTTAGGTGTTGCTATTCTTACCATCCAAAAAGATTTCAACTTGCTGGAAGGAGTGGTTTTCGCGATATCAAATGCCATTGGCTTTGGACTGGCACTGGTTATTTTTGCAGGTATCCGCGAACACCTCGATTTACAAAATGTACCAAAAGGTTTGAAAGGAACGCCAATTGCTTTAATAACAGCGGGTATCCTGGCTATGGCTTTCATGGGATTCTCTGGTTTGGTATAGTTTAACTCTACATTAATAAGAAAAATAAAAACGGAAACAGGGTAAATTTAACTTCCCTAAGTGACATTAATTTGCTAATTTTGCTATGTATAGATAGCAATATTAACAACCAAGATAAAAACTATAACTTTGGAATTTTTTCAGCAGATACATAGATCATTACTCGTTAGTTCGAAAGAAACGATTAAACGTGAGTTGATGGACAACATCGACTGGAACCAGCGCCTCATCTGTATTAAAGGATTCAGAGGAGTGGGAAAAACGACCTTTCTGCTGGACTACATCCGGACCTATTATCCTGAAAGCAACGAAATTCTTTACCTCAACCTCAACAATTTTTATTTTACCAAGCGAAAAATAAGTTCGTTTGCCGACGAATTTGCAAAACGGGGCGGCAAAACGCTGGTACTCGATCAAATTCAGAAATACCCCGACTGGTCCGAAGACCTGAAAAAATGTATGGATGAGATTCCGGAGATTCAAATTATCTTCTCATCGTCGCCGGTTTTACGAATTACCGAGGGCAACCCCGATCTGGAAGGAATTGCCAAAATATATCACCTGGAAGGACTTTCGTTCAGAGAATACCTGAATC
>JBKEDN010000092.1:0-4200 GCA_047975435.1 Draconibacterium sp.
ATTGTTACCGTTTCAACCGGAGCAACATGAAGGATGGCATCTTTGACAACCTTCTGCGCAGGATGGTCAAAGCAGAGCCGTTGCCGTACAAAATTTATTGCTTAAATGCCTAATTCAATAATGATTTTTAATTTATGATTTAGCTTACCATCCCGGATTTTGTGGGAATCCTTCATATATCTTGGTTTCAGATACCGGTAAAGGAAGCCAGTTGTGCTTCTTCTCCGCCACTCTTTTTATCACCACTCTTTCGCTTATATTGATAGGGTTTCCATCCGGATCGCGATCAAAATCGATGGCAGTTTTTTCAAGATAACGAGGATCTCCGTTACGGTTCCAGCGTCGCAGATCACAAAAACGGGCGCCTTCCATAAATAGTTCCACTGCCCTTTCACGGACAATTTCTTCAAAGAATACGTCTTTATTGGCTGTATATTTGGCTGTCAGATTGGGTAACTGAGCCCTGTTTCTTACCGCATTTACTGCATTGGCAGCGGTCATACTGTAGTTGGAAGAACTTCCGTTGGGGCCACCGCCACTACTAAAACATACAGCTTCGGCATACATTAAATACACATCGGCCATGCGCAAATAAGGTACATAAGCAGCTAAATTTCCTGCCCTGGAAACGGTAAATGATGCATCCATTCCGTTAAATTTCCGGGAATAATAACCGGTAACACTCGGAGGGTTTATTTGTGAACGATGACGTCCTCCATTGTATAACTCAGCATACCTGTCGGCACTTCGAATGTTGGAGAAACGATCACCATCTTTGATAATAAATTTTGCAAAACGAGGTTCCAGGTTTGTCCATGGATCATTGGGATCATAACCCGACTCGGGATCGTCAATAGGCAAACCGTTTGCCATTGCAAAGTTTTTCACGATGTTGTGGGTAGGAACGTCAGCGTTCGATCCACTGTTTAATCCAAACGATGAAGGTACGGTAGCACCAACGGTTGACCAGCGAATACGTCCGCGGTTATAAATCGTAGGGTTCATTATTGTTTCTATTCCACCTGTTTTCGCGTGGTTAAAACGGTAAAAAATATCCGTATAACTATCCCAGGGCTGCAATCCGTATATTCCGGTTTCATCTGCAAGTTTTAACAATTCGCCAAAAGCCTGGGCTGCCTGCTGACATAAGTCTGCGTTGTATGTGTCGCTTCCTGTTGCTTCTTCGTTCATCATCGGGCTGGCACCATACAACAATGCTTTTCCAAGATAACCAAGTGCAAAAAACTTATTCACGCGGTCCATATTATGCCCTAAAGTTGCCTGTCCGGCTTGTGTTTCGTCCCAGTGATTGGGTAAAAGATCAGCGGCAGCACGAAAATCTTTGGCCATTTCAACGGCCATTTCCTGAAAGGTGAGCCGGTTAAATTCTTCGGTAATAAGGCTTTCAGTAGGATCCAGTACTCTTGTTATATAAGGCATTCCGCCCCAATATCTTCCAAGTTCGAAATAAAACCATGCCCTAAAAAACAGAGCCTGTCCTTTTAACAGGTCTTTTTCTTCCTGTGTTCCTTCAAACAAACCTTCTTCTTCGAGTTTGGCAAGCGACAAATTGGCTTTTCGAATGGCATACCAGGCATACTCATATACTCTTCTGTTTCTTCCTTCGTTTGAAGTAGTACTTATACTTCTCCCTGAAAAGTATCCTTCTGCTGCCCAGTAGTTTCCTATGTCAAAATTATAGATCTTATTGTTCAGGTTCTCGTCAGCAAACGAATAGTTGTTCCAGGCACCCCCTTTGTCAGGATCCATCACACAGTTGTACAGTTCCTCAACTGCTCCCTGAAAACTGTTAAAGTCTCCAAAGGCATCTTTTTCCGTAATATCGGCTTCCGGTGCTTTGTCAAGATAATCTTCACATGAAGTTGACAGCAAAATCAACATTATGAAAATCACATAAAAGCTTATATTATGTTTTGTACTTTTCATATTCTTGCGTATTAAAAAGTTAAATCAATTCCTAAGTTAATTCTCTTAGTAGTTGGGTAAGCACCTTGTGTATCACTCCCACCGCTGTATGAGCTTTCCCTGTCGTCAGGCAAATCAGACCAGAAGAAAAGGTTGTTACCGTTAAGGAATATCCTTAGATTATCAAACCCTGCCTGTTTAACCCATGGCAGTTTATTAAAAGAATAAGCAATTTCTGCTGTTCTTAAACGAATGTACGACGCATCGTATAAGTAATAATCTCCTATGTTTTCTGCCTGTGTTTTCCACCGTGGCAAAAAGGATGATGCAGTAGGATTATCTTTTGACCAATAATCTCTTACGTGGCCAAAAACGATGTCAATATCGTTACGGAAGTTATCAAATGCAATGTACCGGTTGGCATTATTCACACCGTAAAATTGCACCATAAAACTCCAGCCGCCATAATTAAGCCCCAGTGAAAGGTTTGCAGTATTTTGTGGAATACTTGAATATCCAACGGGAGCAATGTCTTCACTACTCTTGATTATTCCATCGGCATTGAAATCAATCAAATCATAATACCCGGGGAGTTTTTGCAGATCATTGGTTTCAGTAGGAATACTTGCGAATACTTCGTCCCAATTGTTGTAAAATCCGGTTGCAAGCAGTCTTTTCTGCTGACCGATTGAGTATCCTTCAGCTTTCAGATGGTCTAACTGCAGAGGTGGGTCATCCCTGAAAATTACTTCATTTTCGTTGTGGGTAATGGCGAGGTTAGACCAGAGGTCAAATCTGCCAAACTTCTTGTTAAGCCCTAATTCTATTTCAAACCCTTTGGCTTTTACATGCCCCAGGTTGGCACTCGGCGGTGTTGCTCCAAAAAACGGAGGTACGGTACGACTGCTTCCCGACATCAAAATATCGGTTCTGTCTTCCGTGAAATAATCAAAATTTAAGGTTAGCAGGTTTTTCATCAAACCAAGCTCCAGACCAATGTTTGTTTTTACGGCAGTTTCCCAGTGAATATCAGGGTTTCCAACTACCTTTTCTCTATAAAAGGTATAAGGGCTTCGTCCGTTGCTTCTTTCGTTTAACCGGGCGTATCCGCCATATGCGAGTTGCGAAGTATATAACCATCGCGAACCACTCACTTTATCATCTCCAACCCTACCAATACTATATCTGAGTTTTAATCTGTCGATCCAGTCAACATCGAAAAATTTCTCGTTTGAAACATACCATCCTACAGCGAGCGATGGGAAAAAATCAAAACGATAGCCCGGGCCAAACTGCTCGGAACCGTTATACGCACCGTTTACCTCCAGCAGATATCGGGAGTCGTAATCGTAAGTAGCACGAAAAACCCAGTCTTCCCGATAATTTTTAAACATACTTCCATAAGCATATTCTTCTCGTTTAAATACACCCATTGCGCTGGTACTGTGTTTATCAAAAGTTCTTGCCCAGTTTAGTTGTGCTTCGTACGACAATCTCCGGGATACAGGAATACCGCTTGACCAGTTGGCTTGTATTATATCTTCCTGTCTGATACTCCAGGGTTGAAGAACCCAATCGTATTCTTCGTCACCCACCGGAAGCAACACGGTGTATTCGCTTGGGTCCTGGTCAGGACCTTCATAAAGCATCGGATAGATTTGTTTGTAAGGCACATTGGTCCGGGCCTCATTTGGCCTGATGCTGTTTTGCTGATCCCAAATACCACCTTGCGAGCGGATGCTGTTATCGTAAAACAGGCTGGCTTTAAATTTTAAGCCTTTGGTTATAAAATCAAGATTTTGTGTGAGCGAAAAATCCGAATTTAATTGGGTGGTCCGTGTTTCACGAATACCAATATTATAGACAACTGCCAAAGGATTTAAAGTATTGTTTCCACCTTCCTGATACGCTCCCCATCTGCCATCTTCGTGCATCGGGATCATCAGGTTAGGGGCAATATAATAGGTTGCGGCCCACATCCACCAGTCGGCCCTGCTGGTACTTCCTTCGTTGTTCCAGTTGGTGTTTTTCTGACTGTAATACCCTGAAAGGTTCACCGATAATTTGGTTGATCTGCTTAACTGAAAGTCAATGTTACTCCGAAAGTTGAATCGGTTAAAATTATAATTCGGATCGTAGCCCTTCATATTATCATAACCCGTTGGCGGAATTAAATTAGTGCATATTTAATCTGGCCAATGGGTTTATTGTTCATTTTGTTGATATATTGTAATATGGTAAGTGCACTAATCTTACCGATTATTCTAGCAAATA
>JBKEDN010000189.1:0-84952 GCA_047975435.1 Draconibacterium sp.
TCATCTTCGCGACCTCTTCGAGAGAACTAAACTTCAAAATGACAAAGAACGATTTAGGCTTAATGAGCCAAATTTGTTTAATTATTAATAACGTCCCGATTTTAATGGGACACTAGTGAAAAATAATATAAGATGAAGCGAATAAAATTTCTTGCAGCAATAATATTAGCATTGTTTTTATTTAACAACTGCGAAGATGATCTCGACGTTACACCTCAAAGTCTGATTACCGCGCAATCAATGTGGAATAATGAGGAAGATGCAAAATCCGGAATTATTGGATTACTCAATCGGTTTAGAAGTACATTCAATTCTGACAACACCAGATACTGGTTTGAGCTAAGATCAGGAGTTTGGGACTGGGGGCTAATTGGCGAAGATGCAGGTACCCCTGGCTGGCAAACTCTTATGGATAATGATTTGGATGCGAGTTCGTCACCAGGGACAAATTGGGCAAATTTATATACAACTATAAATTCGGCTAACCTGGCAATAAAATATATCCCTCAAATTGAGTTTAGATCAGAGGACACTAAGAATTATTTACTTGCACAGGCCTATTTTGTAAGAGCTTATACTTATTTTGCACTTGCTCGTATATATGGTGATGTTCCTGTGTTGCTTAACGGCTTTGAATCTGCGGATGCAGAGGATATGTTTCCTGAACGCCAGCCGGTGAATGAGGTATTTCAACAAATAAAATCGGATGTCAATACCGGATTAGAAATTTGGTCGGAAAATGTATCTTTTTCAAGAATAAAACCAACCAAAGCAGCATTGAATATGTTGAAGGCAGATGTTTATTTGTGGACAGCAAAAAGGCTTAATGGAGGAAATAGTGACTTATCTGCTGCTTTCGATGCAGTTGACAATGTTCTTTCAAACTCTAATTATGAATTGCTATCTAGTTACGAGCAGGTTTTTAGGGAAGAGGATAATAAAGAAATTATTTTTGCTCTCTATTTGGATATATTGGAAAATACAGGCTATTATATGCCAGTCTATTATACCAATGCCGATGTTCCCGATGAATACGAAAATAATCCTGTAATAATTGGTGGAACTAATCGATTACGCTTCAGTGATATGTACATTACTAATTATTTGGACAAAATACCAAACGACAAAAGAAAAAATATCAATTATGTCGAGTTTACTGCCGATGGAAAGACCTACAAATATTGCAATAAGTATATAGGCGAGTGGACAGATGGTCGTAGGATACTTAATACAGATATACGTTTGTATAGATATGCTGAGGCTATATTATTTAAGGCAGAGATATTGAATGCTCAAGGAAGCACAAGTGAAGCTGTTGGTTATCTAAACCAAATTACTAAAAGAGCTACGGGGATAGATAATTATTATTCAACTTCACTTTCAAAAGAGGAAGTTGATGACGCAATTTTAGATGAAAGATTAGTTGAGTTTGGAGGAGAAGCAAAAGCATGGTTCGATATTATTCGTTTCGGTAAAGCTTTTGAAAGAATTCCATCACTTATTGGAAGGGAGAGCGACAAGCAAGGTAATGTTTTGTTATTCCCAGTTTCTCCTGCCACAATTACTCAAAATAAGAATATTGATCAGACTTCCGGCTACTGAAAAATAGGAACTAGGCTGAGCTATTTTTAAGCCAGCCTAGTTTTGTCAAATAATAAGTACAATAATGAACAACATCACTAAAAAAATTAGTACTTTCTGTATCGTAATTTTCCTAGCTTCTTCCCAGTCAATAGCTAAAGATAAACCCAACGTTCTGTTCGTTACCATCGACGATATGAACGACTGGACAACAGTTTTTGACAAAAAAAATCCAATTCAGGTACCCAATATCGAAAGGCTGGCTGACAGAGGAGTATTTTTTTCTAAAGCCTATTGTTCATCACCTGCCTGTAATCCATCACGAGCTTCTGTTATGACAGGTACACGTCCTCATAAAACGGGTATTTATGGGAACAGCTCGGATTGGAGAGGAGCACTTCCTAAAATCAAAACCATCCAACGTTATTTTAAAGAAAACGGTTATTTTGTTTGTGGATCGGGGAAAATATTTCATCATCATAAAGACTGGGCTTTTCACGACAATTCCTCTTTTGATGAATACCTGATGATGGCGATAAATGAGCCTTATCCCGATAAGAAACTTAATGGACTTGACTGGTATGGATCGCGTAATACCGACTGGGGAGCGTGGCCCGAAGATATTAAACAAACTGCCGATTACCGAACGATGCAATATGCTGTTCAGAAATTGAATCAAAAATTTGATCAGCCATTTTTTCTGAATGTTGGAATTTACAAACCACATTCCCCCTTTTTTGCACCACAGGAATTTTTCGATAAATATCCTTCTGAAGGAGTAATTATGCCTGAAATTACTACAGAAGACATGAAAGACCTTCCTGAAGGAGCAACGGAATTATTGAAACCAACTAATTGGTTTTGGGATGGGATGGTAAAAGCAGAGAAACAAGATTCAACTGCTTACAAAGACTATGTTCAGGCTTACCAGGCCTGTGCTTCGTTTGCCGATGAAATGATTGGAAAGATAATTGATGCATTGGATAAAAGCCCATACAAAGACAACACGATTATTATTCTTTGGTCGGATCACGGTTTTCATCTCGGTGAAAAACAGCATTTTGAAAAATTTGCACTTTGGGAGAAAACCACACATATTCCGTTTATTGTTATTGCCCCCGGACTTACAAAGCCAGGAATGACCATTGAGAAGCCAGTGGATATGACAAGTATTTATCCGACTCTTTGTGAACTTTGCGGATTGGAAATACCGAAACATACAGATGGTTTTAGCCTTGTTCCTTTGTTAAAAGATCCTTCAACTGAAATTCCGCCTGCACTAATGACTTACATGAAAGGAAACCATGCCATCTGCACAGAACGATGGAGGTATATTCAATATGCTGATGGAACAGAAGAACTATACGATCATCTTAAGGATCCAAATGAATGGAATAATTTAGCTCAGAAAGGAGAAAGCAAAAAGATTATCGAAGGATTGAAAAAATATATTCCGAAAGAAAATGCAGATCAAGTACCGGATCTTTAGAATAAAAAAATGAATAAAACTATTTCAATATATCTAATCATAATCTTCCTTGTGGGATGCAAAACAAAGGAAATAAAAAATCAACACCCCAATGTTATCATCATTTCAGTTGACGATTTACGGGACTGGGTTGGATATCTGGGGGGGTACAAAGGGAAAGTGTACACTCCTAATATTGATCGTTTGGCGGCATCGGGAGTAGCGTTTACGAATGCCCATACTTCGGCAACAGTATGTTGTCCTTCACGGAATGCTCTGATGCTTGGTAAACGTCCATCTACCACTGGTCTCTATGATAATGGACAATGGTGGAAAGCAGCTTGTCCAAATGAAATTACGATGCCACAGTATTTTAAAAACAATGGCTATTATACTGCTGGAGCAGGCAAAGTGTTTCGCCATACTCCGGGTAATAATCCGCCTTGCAGTTGGAATGAATTTCAAGACCAGGTTTTTGACGATCCCTGGAATTTTGCAGACTGGAATGCTGAAAGATATTTTATAACCTATGGATACCGTGGAGAGATAACTCCTTATCCGGAATGGAAACCTTTAAATGGCATTTATCCTATCCGTTCTGAACTTGATTGGGGAGCTATTTCCGGAAAGGCAGAAAAAGACTACGGCGATGTTCAGGTGGTAACCTTTGCAAAAGAATTTCTTCAGAAAATACATGAGAAACCTTTCTTTTTAGCACTTGGAACTTACCGGCCACATATGCCCTGGCATGTCCCGCAAAAATATTTCGATATGTACCCGCTTTCACAAGTTGTTTTGCCGGAAGTGAAAGAAGACGATTTGGACGATATTCCTGAAGAAGGTAAAAAGCTGGCACAGACGACTTCCCGGGATTTTTATCAAATCAGGGATGAAGGAAAATGGAAAGAAGCGGTTCAGGCTTATCTGGCCAGTATCACTTTTGCTGACAAACAGGTTGGAGATATTCTGGATGCACTTCAAAACAGTGAATTTGCAAAAAATACTATAGTAGTTCTTTGGTCCGACCACGGGTGGCATTTGGGAACAAAGCAACATTGGCACAAGCAAACTTTATGGGAAGAATGTACGCAAATACCGTTTATTATTACTGTTCCGGGTGTTACAAAAGCAAATTCACTTTGCGACAAACCCGTTGATATGGTCAATGTTTTTCCAACCTTAGTTTCACTGTGTAACCTACCTGATAAAATTGATTTAGACGGACATGATATGTTGCCCCTTCTTCAAAATCCCAATACAAATTGGATATATCCAGCCATCTCTGAAATAAAAAAAGGAAATGTATCAATCAGAACTAAGAATTGGCATTATATTCAATACATTGATGGATCAGAAGAACTTTATGACTGTAATAAGGATCCTCATGAATGGAACAACCTGATTGGGCGAAATCTCGACGAAAATATTCTTAAAGAGAGTCGTAAATGGGTTCCAAAAACGTTTGCAGAACCAGTTCCTGATAAAAACAGCTTTTATTTTGATCCATATGAATATACCTTTTTGAATAGAGGAACCAAAGAATTTATCGACGGAAGAGAATGAACAGATACAGACTAACATTACTTTTGTTTTCAGTTTTAATTATACTGCTTGGATGTACTTTTTTTTTAAAAGAAAAGCAACCAAACATTTTGATTATTTACGCCGATGACCTAGGATGGTCGGACATTGGTTGTTATGGAAGCGAAAAAAACGAAACTCCCAACCTGGATAAATTGGCTTTCGAAGGCCTCCGGTTTACCAATGCTTATGCAGCGGCTCCTATTTGTTCTGCTTCGCGTGCATCAATTATGACCGGTAAAAGCCCAGCCCGGTTACATTTTGAAACCGTTTCGACAGATAAACAGATTACCAACAAACCGCTTTTGCCTCCTAAACGCACGCTTGAACTCCCCCTTAAAGAAATTACTTTAGGGGAGATAACTAAAGATGCCGGGTACAAAACTGCATTTTTTGGTAAATGGCATATTGCAAAACATAATGGTGAATACTTAAAATGGAGTGATACCCACGGACCTTTACAACAGGGTTTTGATGTTGGTAGCGATAATTATGGATCCCATCCATATGATAAAAAAAACAGAGATATGGTTTACCTGCCTGAACGAACTTTCCCCAAAGATTCATTGGTAATTAAATCAATTAATTTTCTGAAAGAACAGCAAAATGCAAACCAACCTTTTTTGATGATTTTCTCAAGCTATTATGTACACGAACCTGTTATTCCAAATAATTCATGGTTAATACAAAAATATAGGAGCCGTTTACCAAATGCTTCTGAAAACGAAATTAAATACGCCGCGTTTGTAGAAACGATGGACTATTACTACGGCCAACTTCTAAATGCTTTAAAAGAATTTGGGTTGGAAGATAACACAATTGTGATTTTCACGTCCGATAATGGAGGACATCCTGGATATACTGACAATACGCCTCTACACGGGAATAAGTGGACATTATACGAAGGGGGAATCCGTGAACCATTTATTGTTCGCTGGCCAACAGCAATAAAAGGGAACACAGAGTCTTGTGTTCCGATAATTCAGTGGGATATTTTACCCACCCTGTGCGAACTATTTAAAATAAATATTCCTCATGATATTGATGGGAAAAGCATATTGTCACTTATTCGAGGGAAATCATCAACGTTAAACAGAAATATTCTCTACTGGCATTTCCCTTATTATCATCCTCCTATTTCATATGAGGGCACAAAACCCTGCTCTGCTATCCGCGATGGTAATTACAAGTTGATTTATTTTTACGAAGATGACCATATTGAATTGTATAACTTGGGAAACGATCTGAAAGAGCAGACAGATTTAAGTTCCCAAATGCCAGAGAAGGCATATGAACTGAAGTCTAATTTATTTAGAGATTTAAAAAAAGTAAATGCACGGTTTGCAACTGTAAATCCCGATTATACTAGAAATGAATGAAGAAAATAAAATGATGAAAAACAATCTGATTCAAAAAAAATGTTTAATAACAAAGCTTATTGGAATCGCATCTTTTAGTTTGATAACCCATTTAAGTTTTTCCCAGGAACAACCCGATTTACCAACAATTGATATTTCACAAGATACTATCCGGCAGATTGTGATTGCAGAAGGAACAGAAGAAGTTTATCAAGGGCATCCGACGACTGTTTTAATGCCTGACGGAAAAACAATGTACTGTGTCTGGAGTATTGGTCATGGAGGATTTGCCGGACCTATGGCAGTAAGCCATAATGGAGGAATTATGTGGAAAAGAATGGATGACCAGCTTCCTGAAGGTTTTACAAAACATAAAAACTGTCCGAGTATTTACAGGCTCTTCGACCAGAAAACCGAAAAAGAAAGATTGTGGGTTTTTTCTGCCCACCCGGATATGCCCCGGATTATGAGTGAAGACGGTGGAGAAACATGGAAAGAGATACCACCTCTGGGGTTTGAATGTGTAATGACATTTAGTAGCGTAGTCAGATTAAAGAACGGGAATTATATGGGATTTTATCACCGCAGGAAAGGTGAATCGCTGGTGGTATTACAAACCAAAACCGAGGATGGAGGAATGACATGGTCGGAGCCGAAAGTAATTGCCGATGTAGAAGGGAAAAAACCATGTGAGCCTTTTGTTTTTTGGTCGTCTAACCAAAAAGAACTTTGTTGTCTAATGCGAGAAAACTCACATCAAGGCAGAAGCCTGATGATGTTTAGCAAAGATGAAGGTAAAACCTGGAGTGATCCTGTTGATACTCCCTGGGGATTAACCGGCGACCGCCACAAGGGCCTTTACACCAAAGACGGGCGACTGGTTATTGCTTTTCGCGACAAAGCCATCAACAGTCCTACTAATAATCATTTTGTTGCATGGGTTGGGAAGTATAATGATATAAAAAAAGGGAAACCGGGAGAATACCGGATTAAGTTACTTCACAGTTTTGCCGGCGGAGATTGTGGGTATCCAGGAATGGAAATTCTACCGGATGGAACAATTATAGCCACTACGTATATCAAATACAGGAAAGGAAATGCCAAACATTCTGTTGTGAGTACGCGCTTTCAAATAAAAGACATGGATGTCATGGTGAAAAAATAAAGGCGACTTCTAACCATATTCTATCAATTCAGTATAAAATGAAGACAAATTACTTTTTAATCACGGTTATCTTTTCATTGTATTTTTTTAATTCCTGCACAGAGGAGCAAACGGTTATCCATCAGTCCGTACTTTGGCAGCAAGGCACCGGAAACTACAACAACTACCGTATCCCGTCGCTGATTGTAACCAAAGCCGGAACGGTACTGGCGTTTTGCGAAGGCCGTGAAGCAGGTGATGCCGGTGATATTGATATTTTGTTAAAACGCTCCGAAGATAATGGCTTAAGCTGGAGCAGCGAACAAATAGTTTGGGACGACGACCAAAATACCTGTGGAAACCCTTGCCCGGTAGTTGATGACGAAAGTGGGCGAATCTGGCTCTTTTTAACTTGGAACAAAGGTGAAGACAATGAAACCGAAATCATTCACAAAACTTCCGAATATCCGCGCTTGCCTTATCTCTGTTATTCTGACAACGACGGACTTACCTGGTCGGAGCCGGTAAACATTGGCGAAACCTGTCGCGATACTTTCTGGGGGTGGTACGCTACCGGCCCCGGAATTGGAATTCAGATGAAAAACGGGCCACACAAAGGAAGATTGATTATTCCGGCCAACCATAGTTACAACGACCCCGACGGAACCATCAGAAACGGCCCTTACGGATACGGTGCGCATGTTTTGTTTTCTGACGATCGGGGAGAAACATGGAAGATGAGTGAGCAGATAAAACCCGGATGTAACGAAAGCCAGGTGGCCGAGCTTTCTGATGGTTCACTGGAAATGAACATGCGATCGTATAACGACCAAAATGCACGTGCTATTAGTTTTAGTACCGATGGCGGCGAAACCTGGTCGGAAATTGAACACGACTATCAGCTGGTTGAATCAAAATGCCAGGCCAGTATCCTAAATTACGGGCAGTTTGACAATAAGCAAATGCACCTTTTTCTAAACCCTGCGGTTCCTTCGGGCAGAAGCCACCTGACTTTAAAAACCAGTTTCGATGACTGTAAAAGTTGGAGCAACGACAAATTGATTTATGCAGGTCCGGCAGCTTATTCCTGTTTAACAAAACTCCCTGATGGAAAGATCGGAATGTTCTTCGAAGCCGGAAAAGAAAAGGCCTATGAAAAAATGGTGTTTTTATCTATTAAGCCTGATCAGATTTTTGTACCCGGAACTTTATTAAACGATTTGTAATGTACAGTAATATTGTTAAACGGATTTTGTACCTATCTTTTTTTTTGGCAATATCTGTTTCCCTTTCAGCAACACAGAAATATTTATCTTTTTCGTATCTACCCGAACTTCCCCCCAATACAGACTATTCCATCCAGCCGGGCCTTGCCGGGCCTTATTCAGGTGTTGACAATGATGTCTTAATTGTTGCAGGTGGAGCAAATTTCCCGGATAATGTTCCGTGGGAAGGAGGGACAAAAGTATATTACAACGAAATTTTTCTTTTGCAGAAAAACGGGGATACGTATTCTTGGGAAAAATCAGAGGCAAAACTTCCATTTTCAGCAGGTTATGGCGGTTCAATTCCTACTCCTTCCGGATTATTTTGCTTTGGCGGAAATACCAGCAATGTATGTATCTCCGAAAGTTGGTTTATCAATTACATTCCTGAAACCGGTGTAGTTGAAATAACTTCCGGGCCACAGCTTCCTGTTCCTTTAACCAATTTTGCATTTGCTAAAGTTGATAATACCATTTTTGTTGCCGGAGGGATTTCTGAACCCGGAAGAATATCCCAAAAAATATTCCTTTCGTTGGATATTTCAAATGCAAATCCTAATGAATGGCAGTGGGAAAGTTTGCCGGCGTGGGAAGGGCAGTCACGTGCTTTTGCTGTTGCAGCTGCTCAAAGCAATGGGGTAAACAATTGTTTCTACCTGTTTTCCGGAAGAAACATACAAGAAAACGGTGCGGTTGAAATTCTCTACGATGCGTATGTTTACAATCCTTCCCGAAAACAGTGGTCCCTTATTTCTGATGGAAAAAACAAAGAATTTCCGGTAATGGCCGGAACTGCTTTTCCGCTTGGGGCAAGCACCATCGCTTTTCCTTCGGGCGCCAATGGCGAAATGATGCAAAAACAGATGGATATTGAAAAACACATTGCCAATCTAAAGGTTCCGGATGAAAATGAAACACATACAAACGAATTGGAAGCCGCGCAACAACAGTTAATAAGCCACCTGGAAAAGCATCCGGGATTTGGGAAAAAAGTGATTGGGTTCAACACTTTAACCAAAGAGAGTTTCGAACTTGCAATGCTCCCTGAAACCGGTCAGGTAACAACCAATGCCGTTCTTTGGGGAGAGGATTTTGTTATTCCTTCGGGGGAAATCCGCCCGGGAGTTCGTACACCCAGAGTGCTTAGAATACAGATTGTAAAAGATACCAAACATTTAAGTCTGCTCGATTTCATCGTTATCGGCCTTTACTTTCTGGTACTTGCGTGGATGGGGTATTTTTTTTCGAAACGACAAAAAGATACCAACGACTATTTTAAGGGAGGTGGTCGCATTCCCTGGTGGGCAGCGGGATTAAGTATTTTTGGTACAGCGCTCAGCGCCATTACTTTTATGGCCATTCCGGCAAAAACCTTTGCAACCGACTGGTCGTATTTTACGCTCAACATGACCATTTTTTTAGTGGCGCCGCTTATTATCCTCCTGTTTATTCCGTTTTACCGAAAATTAAATGTAACCACAGCTTACGAATACCTCGAAAACCGTTTTAACCTCACCATTCGTCTTATTGGAAGCCTCTCTTTCATTATTTATCAGGTTGGCCGGATGGGCGTAGTTTTGTTTCTGCCGTCAATCGCGTTGAACGTGGTTACCGGAATCGACATTTTCCTGTGTATTGCACTAATGGGAATTGTGGCGCTTGTTTATACCATGATGGGCGGGATTGAAGCGGTAATCTGGACCGATGTGATGCAGGTAATCGTTTTAATGGGAGGAGCTGTTTTGTCGCTTTTACTGATTATTTGGAAAATAGACGGTGGATTTTCTTCCATCGTGGAAACAGCAGCAGCCAATCATAAATTTAATGTTTTCGATTTAACGCTTTCGCTAAAACAGCCCACGGTTTGGGTAATGCTACTGGGTGGTATTTTTGCCAACATTACTACCTACGGAACCGACCAAACCATGGTACAACGGTATTTAACTACAAAAACACGAAAGGAAGCCAACCAAAGTGTGTGGACAAATGCCATTTTAACGATTCCGGCTACAATTATTTTCTTTTTTGTGGGAACAGCGCTTTTTGCTTTTTACAAAGCTTTTCCAACCGCTTTGAACCCGACTTTTTCAAATAACGATGCCATTTTCCCCTGGTACATTGCTTCGCAGCTTCCTGCCGGGATTTCAGGATTGTTGATTGCCGGGATTTTTGCAGCAGCCATGAGTAGTTTGAGCAGCAGTATGAATTCAGCCGCCACGGCATATTCCACCGATATTCATTTCCGTTTTGGATGGAGCAGGAATATAAACCCGCTGAAATTAGCGCGTATTGCCACATTTGTTGTGGGAATTTCCGGTACTTTATTCGCCTTTATGATGGCGACCATGGATATTCAGTCGCTTTGGGATGAATTTCAAAAAGTATTAGGTTTGGTAATCGGCAGTCTCGGGGGTGTTTTCCTATTGGGAATTTTAACTAAAAAAGCCAATTCTTCGGGTGTGCTTGTTGGAATTGTACTTAGCATCATCACTCAAATAATAGTGGCTGCTTATCAGCCTGTGCATTTAATTATGTACTCAGCAACGGGAGTAATCTCGTGTTTTGTTTTTGGATGGGTGGCAAGTTGGTTTTTTAAACCAGATTTCCATACTTTTAAACGGTAGAAATAAAATTACAGTTATGGATAAAAGAATTTTCATTGGTGTTTTGGCATTTTTTTCCTGGATAATTACGCTGAATGCAGCAGATTTACGTCTGCCGGCCATCCTGGGAAGCCACATGGTTCTTCAACAACAAAGTGAAGTTGCTATTTGGGGATGGGCAAAGGCCGGAGATAAAGTTTCGGTAAAACCTGAATGGTCGAAAGATGCGCAGTATATTGTTGCCGACAAAGACGGAACCTGGAAATTGCAGATTCAAACGCCTGAAGCCGGTGGAAAATACCAGCTAACCATCAGTTCCGATACCACAATCATTTTGGAAGACATTCTGATTGGTGAAGTTTGGGTGTGCAGTGGACAATCGAATATGGAGATGCCGGTAAAAGGCTTTTTATCTCAGCCTGTAAATGGCAGCAACAAGGCAATATTACAGAGTAATAACCCCAATATCCGTTTGTTTAAGGTTGCAAGAGAGATGAGTACATCTCCATTAAATGATGTTAAGGGAAAATGGGTAGTTGCCAGTCCGGAAGAAGTGGCCGAGTTTAGTGCAACCGGATATTTTTTTGGCAGATATCTTCAGGGAGTTATTCAGGCGCCGGTTGGGCTCATTCAATCGTGCTGGGGCGGCACAAAAGCCGAAGCCTGGACCGACAGGCCTACTTTAGCTTCTGATTTTCCTGAATTTGATCTTGACCTGAAAGAAACGGATATCAATAAAAATTCGCCAACAGTTTTGTACAACGCCATGATTAATCCAATAATCAAATACCGGATAAAAGGAGTTATATGGTATCAGGGCGAGGGGAACCGGAATAACCCTGAACAGTACACGCGTTTATTTCCGGGCATGATCGGAAACTGGAGAAATTTATGGAATCAGGGTGATTTCCCTTTTTACTTTGTTCAAATTGCCCCTTATAAATACGATACCAAAGTTAATTCGGCGTTTTTGCGTGAAGCACAGCTCAAAACAATGTTAAACACGCCCAATACCGGAATGGCTGTGACCATGGACATTGGCAATTACAGCACAATCCATCCGCCGGAGAAGGAAATGGTGGGGGAACGCCTTGCTTATTGGGCATTGGCAAAAACTTATGGAATACAAGGAAGCGGGTATTGTGGCCCAACGTACAAGTCGATGGAAGTAAAAGAGGGAAAGGCTGTATTGGCTTTTGATTTTGCTGACTTAGGTTTAACTTCTTTCGACCAAAATCTGGAAGGTTTTGAAGTTGCCGGAAGCGATAAAGTATTTCACAAAGCCGGTGCAGCAATAAACCGAAATAATGTTATTGTGTGGTCTGAGAGTGTTGATACTCCGGTTGCAGTACGTTATTGCTGGGAAAATTTTGTTGTGGGGACTCTGTTTAACACGGCAGGATTACCAGCTTCTTCGTTTAGAACGGATGACTGGGAGGAATAAATTAGTTTTATCCCCGGGGAAGATCCTGCAAAGATTCTGTTTCATTTAATTTGGAATGCGTATTTTCCTCACCTGCGCGATAACTGCTGGGCGAAACATTGAAAATTTTTCTGAAAGTACGACTGAAATAATTTGGATCGTTGAAACCGACACGGTAAGCAATCTCCGACATGGTCATTTCAGGATGTTGCTTCAGTAAAACCTTTGCCTCGTTAAGCCTGAGTGTATTTATAAACTCCGTCGCACTCATATCAAGTATCTGTTTCAGTTTGGTATGTAGCAGTGTTCTGCCTATTCCCAGTTCTTTTGTTAGTATATTTACCCCAAAATCTGGGTTCATAAGGTTTTGGTGAATTAAGGCAGACACCTTTTCGATAAATTGCTGGTCGCGGTTTTTAATCGGGTGTTCAACATCCATATTTCCAAAGCGTATAAAATGCTTTTTTAGGTTTGCTTTTGCCGAAAGTATATTTCTGACTTGCAGTTCGAGCTCTGAAAACAAAAATGGTTTTGCCAGGTAGTAATCAGCACCAACTTCAAGCGTTTCCAGTCGCGTGTCAACATCTGATTTTGCGGTGAGCATAATAATGGGTACATGACAATACTCAAAATTCGATTTCAATTCCTTGCACAAAGCCATACCATCCATCTGCGGCATCATTAAATCGGTCACTATTAAATCAGGTATATTTTTCTTAACCGAAGCAAGGGCCTCCAGCCCGTTTGTAACCGTTCTTATAGTATATCTGTCATTAAACTGGTCGGCTAAAAATTTAAGCAATTCCTGGTTGTCCTCTGCAAATAGTATTTCAAATTCCTTTAACGCTTCGTTGGGCTTGATTTTGTGTTCTTCCGCTTGCGACTGAATAAGCAGGTTTTCAACAACACTTTTTTTCAGTTCAATATTGCCGGCATCGTCCGTTTTTTCAATTTCTTCTTCAACCGGAAGCGTAACTGTAAATGTTGTCCCTTCATTCTGAACACTTTTCACATCAATAGTGCCGTTCAGGAATTTTACTAGGCTTTTGGTTAAGGTAAGTCCAATTCCGCTGCCCTGGTATTCATTTTGGTTTTCTTCGTCTTTGTAAAATAAATGAAAGATTTTATCCAGTTTTTCCTGGCTTAAACCATCACCGGTATCCGAAATATTTAACTGAAGATAGGATTGCCCGTCCTTTTGTAACACATTTATTTTTAATGTTATTTCACCGTTCTGAGGAGTAAATTTAAAGGCATTGCTTAACAGGTTTGATACGATCTTTTCAAGCTTGTCGGGGTCGAACCGTGTAAACAGAACATCTCTTTCCGAAATAAAGATATACTCCAGTTCTTTTCGGCCGAACAAAGCATTAAAAGTGTTAAATACTTCGCGGAGAAATTGAATTACATCACCGCTTTGCAGGTTTGTTTTTGCGTGGTCGGTTTCTATTTTTCTGAAATCCATCAGTTGGTTGATCAAAAACTGAAGACGCTGCACGTTTCGTTTTAGTGTTATCATCCGGGTTTTAAATTCGGGCGGCACATTTTCTCCTCTGAAAAAAGTATCCATCGATGCCAGGATAATGGTCAGGGGCGTTTTAAACTCATGCGATATGTAGGTGAAAAAGTTAATCTTATGCTGATGAAGTTCACGAAGTTTAGCTTTCTCAATTTTTTCAATTTTCAGCGTCATCTTTTCTCTTTGCCTGATTGCATTAAACCGGTAAAACAGAAACACGATGACCGAAAGAACAATGGCATATAAAAGGTAAGCCCAGGTTGTTTTCCAAATGGGCGGGTTGATAATTAATTTTATGCTTCGCTGCAAGTCGTTGGGATAATTGTAATCGTTGGTTGCCTTTATCCGAAAATAGTATTCACCGGGAGGAAGGTTGGTGTAAGTGGCACTTCTTTGATTTTCAGCGGGCTGCCAGGTTGGTTCAAAACCATCCATGTAATAGTAAAAGTTATTTTTTCCGCGCGAATGCAAATCAAGAGCAATAAAATTGAAGCTTATAAAATTTTGATTGTAAGCGAGTTCTAGTTCTTTGGTTTGGTCAATGTGTTTCTTTAATACCGAATTTTTTCCCGGTTCTACTATTTCGTTAAAAAGCCTGAAATCGGTAAAATGTACCACCGGTTTCGATTCGTGTATTTTTATATCATCCGGATGAAAGTAGCTTAGCCCGTTTACAGCGCCAAAATACATGGTTCCGTCTTCAGCCTTAAAATACGACTTGTAATTAAACTGATTGCCCACCAGTCCGTGATCGATATTGTAATTCTGAATTTCGCCTGTTTTGTAATTAAACATCGAAATCCCGTTGTTTGAACTAAGCCACAGGTTGTGCTTATCGTCCTCCAGTATGCCATACACCACATTGCTCGGAAGCCCATCTTTTTTATTGTATGAAGTAAAATGCTGTGTTTTTGGGTCAAACAAAACCAGCCCGTCTCCCCTTGAGGCAAACCAGATTCTTCCTTCCGAATCAATACAATGGCCAATAAATGAATGTGATTGAAATCCTTCCAGACTGTCTTTGCCAAAATGGGTTAAGTCGTCATTTTTAGGGTTGTAACGATAAAGCCCTGTGCCATTATTGGTACAAAACCAGTAATTTTCTTCCTTATCCTGAAAAATGTCGTAAATAAATTTCCCGCGCAGCGAGTCGGGCTTAAAACGTGTAAACTGCTGTGTTGTTTTGTTAAAGCAATCAACGCCATTCATTGAACCAACCCACATCAGATCGTTTTTATCCGTATAAAGCGAAAAAACGAAGTTGTTGGTAAGCGAGTGCGGATCGTCAACAACATGGGAGTAATTGACCATTTTGTGGGTAACCGGGTCAATTTTATTCACTCCGCGGTAAAAGTTGCCCGACCACACAATTCCGTTTTTATCCACTGTAAGGGCATGAACATTATTGGTAATGGGAACAATATCTTCGGTTGCATTGTCCAATATATGGCTGAAAGAGTGCTTGTTTTCATCGTACAGGGCAATACCGCCATCTTCGGTTGCTATCCAAAGTTTTTTATCGGGGCCTCTTATTATCTGGCTGATAGCTTTGCCTTGCAGGCGGTTGGGGGTTATACCGGGCAAAATCCGGTTAAATCCGGTTCCAACAGGGTCGAAAATATTTAACCCGCCAAAGTAGGTACCAATCCACATAATGTTTTCCCTGCTTTTGTATATCCGGTAAATGGCGTTGTCGTTCAAACTTTCGGCAGTAGGGTCGAAGCTTTGCATATAGTGCTCGTAACTGCCGCTTTTTTTATCATAAACAAACAGTCCTTTTTCGGTACCAACCCAAAATTTTCCGTTATTATCTTCGGCTATTGAGCGCACAAAATACATAGGATGGACTTTCCCGTGTTTTTGCTTGAGGTGCAGCGGACGTAACTTATACGTGTTTACATCCAGTAAAAAAGGCCCGTCTTTAAATGTGCCAATCCACAGATCATTGTCTGAATCAATAGTGATTGAAGCAATTGAAGAAGGAATAAACTCAGGTAATCCTTTAAGTCTTACATAAATTGTTTTCAGGATATTTCCGTCTTCATCAAACTGAAATAACCTTTGTCGCCGAAAACACCAGTAATTTCCGTTTAAGTCTTCCTGAATGCGGAACATAGAACCTTCCATGGACAGGCGTTGCAGGCTGTCTGCTGGGCTTGTTGTTTTAAATACCCCGGCTGAAGAACTAATAAAAATGAGGCCTTTACGTGACTGAAAAAGATTAAAAACATTTAAACGTTGTCCATTGTGGAGGATGGGAGTAAAATTGTCATCTTCCGCATTAAAAACACAAAGCCCGTGTGTAGTGCCAATCAATAGTTGCCCGTTTTGGGTAACCAGTAAGGTACGTACATCATTCCCGGGTAATGAGCCTTCCGTATCGCCGGCATAATATGTTTTAAACCCGTAACTATCGTAGCGGTTCAGGCCTTCGCTTGTGGCAATCCATATAAAACCCTGCGCATCTTGTGTTATGTCGTAAATGGTATTGTATGATAAGCCGTCGCTGGTTGTAAAGTGTTGAAATTTTTTATCGTTCCCGCAAAGGTTGATGGCAATTAAAAACAGGGATAAAAACAATATGCATGCTCTACTTTTCATTCATTAAGGTTTTTTCCGTTTTTTTTTTTGATTTAGCCTTGTCTGTTACTCGTTAAAGTACTTCTCTTCCCGGCGATATCGGGCCGGCAGTATCTCTAAAAACCGATAAAATAATTGCTTAAAAATACAATTGAGCTCTGCTGTCTCAATTCCCCGGCGCACTATCGTTCTTCTGTCGTCAATATTCCGGTATGGCAACTTTACACCTTCTCCGAACAATCGTGATGAAAATAGAAATAAATTCCTAAACTAAACCCATTCGTACTATTAACTTTGAATGTTGAGGTAACATATACAAGTACATTTGCCCAAAATGGTATGTGAAAAAGCAGATGGATTGTGTTATCCTATATTTTAATAAAGTCTTTCTTTAGAAGACGAAATTTAAACTAAAAAAACAAATTTTATATTACTGGTATGAGCCTAAAAATTTTTCTATTCGTCCTGTTAGCACTTCACTTTTTTCATTTAAAAGCACAGCAGCTTTCAACAGGTTTTGTTTTTGAAGATACAAACCAAAACAGCCGGTTCGATACCGGGGAAAAAGGTATAAGCGGTGTAGCAGTTTCAAACGGAGAGGAGGTTGTTTTAACCGATGCAAACGGAAAGTACCATCTGCCGGTTCGGAATGACGATATTCTTTTTGTGATTAAACCTGCCGGATACATGCTTCCGGTGGATGAAAACATGCTCCCGAAATTCTATTACATTCATAAGCCCGAAGGGTCACCTCAACTCAAGTATTCAGGTGTAGAACCAACTGGCGGTTTACCCGCATCGGTCGATTTTGCCCTTTTGCCCGACAACAAAGAGGATAAGTTTAAAATATTGCTTTTTGGAGATCCGCAGGTGTACAACGAAAACCAGCTGCATTATTTTGACCAACGTATTGTATCGGAACTAAGCGGAATTAATGGTGTTTTGTTTGGTATTAGCATGGGCGATCTGGTGGGGGATAATCCTACGCTGTTTCAGCCGTATAATAAATCCATAAAAAAGATTGGAATTCCGTGGTACAACGTTATCGGAAACCACGACATGAACTACGACGTAAAGGCAGATTCGCTGTCCGACGAGTCGTTCGAAAGCGTTTACGGGCCTTCAACCTATTCTTTTAATTACGGAAAGGCACATTTTATAATTTTAAAAGACATTCTTCGACCCGATCCGCGCGGAAAATCCGGGTATTGGGGCGGATTAACTTCCAAACAGCTGACATTTCTGAAAAACGATTTGGGGCAAGTCCCGCACGACAAACTGATTGTTCTGCTTTTTCATATTCCAATTTGGGAGGGATACATTCAGAAAGATATTTTTCGGGATGCTGACCGCGAAGCTTTGTTTGTATTGTTGAAAGATTTTCCGAATACGCTTTCCGTTTCGGCTCATACACATATTCAAATCAATAAATTAATGTCGGATAATGAGGATTGGAAACAGGAGAAGCCACATCATCATTTAAATTTAGGGACAACCTGTGGATCCTGGTACCGTGGCGAACTGGACAGCGATGGGATTGCCCGTTCAACCATGGCTGATGGTACTCCGCAGGGCTATGCTTTTTTAAACGTTGACGGAAATCGTTACACCGTTAATTACAAAGTAGCCGGTCAGCCGGATGACTACCAAATGAACATTTATCATCCGCGTTTTGTAGCCCGGGGGAAACGCTCGTTTTCACCCGTTTATGTTAACTTTTTTATCGGAAGCGAACACGATAACGTCATGTTTAAAGTTGATGATGGCAAATGGAAACCGATGAATTACACAATAGAACAGGATCCCTCGTATTTGCACTTACTGGATGAATGGGATTTTGCGGATCATTTAAAGCAGGGTGTAAGACCGGTAGATCCACGCGAATGTTATCATTTGTGGAAGGCAGTGCTTCCGGCGGCATTAGATAAAGGAAAACACGAGATAGTTATTAAAGCTACCGATATGTTTGGAAAAACACACTACGGCAGAAGTTTTTACAATATTCAATAGCAATTCAGTGGAATCATTTTCGAAGAATAAGTTGTATTGACATCATAAAATTTTTAAACCTACTAAAATGAAAATTCAAACGCTTTGGTTGTATCCCGTATTCATTTTTATGGGATTTGTGGGCGGAATAAATGTACAGACGGCTTATGGCCAGACTACGCCCGATAAACCTAATATTATAATCATTCTGGCCGATGATTTGGGCTGGGGTGATGTTGGTTATCACGGAAGCTGGATTAAAACCCCTCATCTCGATAAGCTTTCAGAAGAAGGTGTTCAGCTGTCGAGGTTTTATACAGCACCTGTTTGTTCGCCTACCCGCGCAGGCTTGTTAACCGGAATTTATCCGAGCCGATTTGGCTTACGCGAAACAGTGATCCCACCCTGGCGCGACTTTGGAATTGATCCGGCAGTTACAATGTTACCCGAGTTTTTGGGTGAGCACGGATATAAAAACCGGGCAATTATCGGGAAATGGCACCTGGGGCATTCGCGACCAGAATATTATCCCCTTAACAATGGATTTACGCATTTTTACGGTCATTTGAATGGTGCGATTGATTACTTTACCCACGAAAGGGAAGGCGAGCTGGATTGGCATAACGATTTTGCTTCGAGCTACGATAAAGGTTATTCTACCGATTTACTTGCCGAAGAAGCCGTTCGCTCCATCCGTGAATATTCAAAAGAAGGCCCTTTTTTGTTATATGTTGCTTTTAATGCCCCGCATACCCCGCTTCAGGCCAAAACCGAAGACTTAAAGTTGTATGGATTTGATGAGTCAAAACCTCTGTATTCGAAAGGAAAAGAAAGTCAGGGACAGGGAAACACCAAAAAGCAAACCTATGGTGCGATGGTAACTTGTATGGACCGTGGCATCGGAAATATTCTCCAGGCTTTGAGCGATTTGAAAATTGAAGAAAATACGCTTGTCCTATTTTTTAGCGACAATGGTGCAGACGAAGGATCGGGTGGGGGATCAAGCGGAGACTTACGCGGTCATAAATTTCTGGAATATGACGGTGGGGTACGGGCACCTGCGATTATTCGTTGGCCGGCAGGTATTAAAAAGCAAAAAGAAATGGATGAGTTAACGGGTTTTGTTGATGTTTTTCCAACCATTTGCGAAATCGTGGAACCGGGAAGCAGCCGGGCCTATCCCTTTGACGGGCTTAGTATTCTGAATGCGCTAAAAGGAGGCTGCTTGGAAGAGGACCGCTCGTTTTATCTGGGGTGTGGCGCACTTATTCGTGGGGATTGGAAGTTTATTATGCCCGGTAGAAATCCTAAAATGAATTTGAGTGCGGATGTAATTTATAACTTAATAAATGACCCGGCGGAGAAAGAAGACCTTGCGGCAAAATATCCCGATCTTGAAAAAGACTTAAAAGAACTGACTTTGAAATATGATACGATAAAACCTGACCGGGAAGTTCCTCCGTTTGGCCAGGGAAGGGAGAATTTTAAAGCTCCGAAAGAATGGAATATTTTCAATCAGTAAGATATGTGAACGAATGTGTTAATAATGTTTTTTTTGATGGTTTGTCGAGTGTTATATCAACATTAAATTGACGTACCGTTATTCCGAATTTATTTCGGAATCTGCATTTGAACAAAGATGCTGAAATGAATTCAGCCTGACGTTCCTGGCTATGTTTGTAATGACAATTAAGATATTCTCCCTAAACTTGTTTCTGGATAATCTAAATAAACCTGCATTTCACAAACGTAGTGAAGATACTTTTCGGTGTTTTCCAGGCAAGGGCAAAAATATAAGAAAACGATTTGTCATTTTTCACCCATACATTTTTGGGATTTTCAATAACCAGGATAAATGTTCGCAGAAAAGGATATTTGTTCACAATGTTGAAAATCAGCGGATTTTTATGCGCGAAAGAACAATAATGATAAGAATAGAAATAGAGTGCTAATAAATGCCCTGAATGGATTTTAATTTTGAAATTGATTTTTTCAAGCTAATCTAAAACTTTCACTTATGAAAAAAACTCTGATTGTATTACTATTATTCTCCTATTTCGTATCCTACGGACAGTCTCATCCGGGATCTGTTAGTGGAACCGTCAGCGATTCTGATGGTATTGGAGTTCCGGGAGCCACAGTGGTTGTACAGGGAAAGAGCCAGGGAACGGTAACCGATCCCGATGGCCGTTACACCATTGATCGGGTACAAGCCACAGACACGCTCGTAATTAGCTTTATTGGTTTTAAAACACAACGGATTTTGATTGGAAATCAAACAATCATTGATGTGGTTTTACAAGCCGATGTGGTTTCAATGGATGAAGTTGTGGTTGTGGGCTACGGTGTACAGAAAAAGGAGAGTTCTGTTGCAGCGATCTCGCAGGTTGAAGGGGAAACCTTAAAAAGGGCGAGTACCATTTCACTTTCGAACGCACTTACCGGCCAAATTCAGGGTGTATTTACAGTACAGAAAGACGGTGAACCCGGCAGCGATGCCGCAAACGTTTTTATTCGCGGTAAATCGTCGTGGGTAAGCAATAATCCTTTGGTTTTGGTTGATGGAGTTGAGGGAAACTTTAATGACATTGATCCGAACGAGGTGGCAACACTCTCGGTACTAAAAGATGCTTCGGCAACTGCCGTATTTGGGGTAAAAGGTGCAAATGGTGTTATACTTATTACCACCAAGAGAGGCCAGGAAGGCGATATTAAACTAACTTTTAATTCGGAAGTTGGAGTAAAGAATCCATTGCTTCGCCGCAACATGTTCGACAGTTACGAAACGGCCCTGATAATGAATGAAGCCTTTAAAAATGACGGTAGCTGGAACCTACTTCTTTCCGACGACATTCTTGAACATTACCGTACACAAGACATGCCTTATTTGTATCCGAATACAGATTGGGAAGATTTGACTGTGCGTAATTTTGGCTTTACGCAAAAGCAAAATATAAGCGTATCGGGCGGTTCAAAACATGCGCGGATTTATGCCTCGTTTTCTTATCTGCATGATGGAGATATATTAAAAACAGAGGAACAGCCCGACTATGACCCATCCTACAAATATAACCGTTATAATTACCGGGTTAATATGGATTTTGATGTTACGCCATCTACTGTACTTTCAATGAATGCCGGTGGTTTTGTTGGAATTAAAAACCAGCCAAATGAGTCAGCCTCAATCCGTACTTACCGCCCGATATTTATGTTGGGGCCTATGGTAATTCCAAATGAATATCCGGCTTCTATTCTTGAGCAATATCCCGACTATGCCCATCCTGAAGAAACAGGTGACAGGGCAGCGAGTACAGGTGTAATCAATGCGAACAATCCATACAATGCAATTAATTACAGCGGTTATAAGCAAACAAAATCCACCGGGTTGGTAACAACCTTTATTCTGAATCAGAAACTTGATTTTATTACCAAAGGATTATCGGTAAAAGGTAAAGTTGCCTTTAACCACGACGAAGCTTATTTAAAACAATATAATTTTGATAAAGTAACTTACCAGCTTTTGTCTGACGGGACGTGGCTAAGATACAAAGGACGTGACAATACCGATGCCGAAGGGGCTGAATTGCCAATTACCCCCGGGAGTGAGGATATTACCAGCAATCCTTTCAGAAGCTGGTATTATGAGGCATCCATTAGCTATGCGAGGAGGTTTAATGATCACAATGTTTCTGTATTATTTTTGGGGCAACGCCGTAAATGGCAGGACGATGTGGCTTTCCCGCACTTTGAAGAAGGTATTGTTGGACGTATTACTTACGATTACAAAACGAAATATCTAGTGGAAGTGAACCTTGGATACAATGGTTCTGAGCAGTTTGCTCCCAAAAACCGCTACGGTTTTTTCCCATCGTATGCAGTAGGGTGGAACCTTCACCAGGAAAAGTTTATGGAGAAACTGCAACCCTGGATTACACGGGCGAAAATAAAATATTCGTACGGAGAAGTTGGTAGCGACAATGCCGGTGGACAAAGGTGGTTATATACATCATCTTATTCAAACAGTGCAGCAAATCAGGATGAATACAAACCCGGAACTGCTGATAACCCTGGAACCAGAATAACACCGATTGTAGAAGGAGAAGTTGCCAACGAAAATGCAACCTGGGAAAGGGCGATCAAAAAAGACTTAGGTATTGAACTTGGATTTTTGAAAAACAGTATGTTTATGCTTACCATGGACTTTTTTAGGGAAGATCGTGACCAGATTCTCTTGAGTCGCTTGTCGTTGCCCGATTGGTTTGGGGTAAACGCCAAACAACAAAACATGGGGGCAACAGAAACCAAAGGTTATGAAGTAGAACTTAAATATACAGGAGGTAAAATACAGGGCCTTAGATATTGGGCCAAAGCGGGTGTAAGTTTTAGCGATAACCGGATTATATTCAGAGACGAACCTTTTTATAAACCGGAATATCAGAAAATGGCCGGTCAGCGTATCGACCAGATGTTTGGATATGTTACCACCGGATATATTGATGATTTAAATGAACGGGCAACAGTTCCTCGTTACGGAAGTGGAATTGTAGGCTTGGGTGATGTGGTTTACATCGACTTTAACGGCGATGGTACCATTGATACCAACGACCGGGTTCCGATTGGCTACGCCGGTACTTATCCGCTGTATTTCTACAATTTCTCAGGAGGTATGCAGTGGAAAGGCTTCGATTTTGACTTCACATTCCAGGGAGCTTCCAAAACTTCCAGAAACATGGTGGATGCTTTCTTGTGGCCTCTGCACCGCTTGGGCAATCAGTATTTCGACTACCAAAGCGATTACTGGACTCCGGATAACATGAACGCCCGATACCCGGCGCTTCATATGGATGCCAATCGTGTACAAAATAATATTAGCGATGGTACAGTAACAACTACCAGTTTGCGCGATGCATCCTATGTACGTTTAAAAACTGCACAACTTGGTTATTCACTCTCCAATGAGTTCCTGTCGCAATTTAAAATTGATAAGTGCAGGATTTATCTTCAGGGAAATAACCTGTTTACCTGGGCTCCCGATTACCCAATTGGTGACCCGGAAGGAACCGATGCCGGAAACGGGAACCTGACCTACGGTTATTACCCGCTAATCCGCAGGGTAACCCTTGGTTTACAAGTAACATTTTAAACTCAAAAATCTGTAATTTATGAAAATACAAGTAATAACAATTCTCATTTTACTGGCAGCCTTTTTTGTTTCCTGCGAAAGCGACTACCTGGATAAAATGGAAGAATCCGATGGATACGATTTTAGTGATGTGTTTCAGGATTCTGTGAATTTCAAAAACTTCAATGATAAATTGATTGTGACGCCGATGTTAAAACGTCACCATGCAAATACAGCACCGCTTGGCGATTTTGATGATGTTTCGGATAACTCAATCTCGGGGCCAAACTGGACGGGGGTACCATCTGTACAGGCAGCTGCGGGTGATTTTTATCCAATGCGTACCAATGGTACCGCCCTGATGTGTAACAATGGAACATGGTCCACAATGTGGAGCCAGATACGTATAGCCGATATCTGTATTCAAAACATTGATTATTACCCGGGAAGTGAATCTTCCCGAAATGTAATTCTGGGAACCAGTTATTTTTTCAGGGGCTATGCCTATTTTGAATTGGTTCGCCGTTGGGGCGGAATGCCTTATTTGTTTAAACCGCTGGCTGCAGATGCAGATATGGACCTTCCCCGCTTATCATATCAGGAAACCATGTTGCTTGCGGTAGCTGATTTGGATAGCGCGGCCATGTACCTGAAACCGGTTATTTCAGAAAGCGACTGGGGACGGCCAACACAAGTAGCAGCCCTTGGGCTTAAAGCAAAAGCGTTGGTATATGCCGCAAGCGAGTTTGCTACAATGCAAGACGGAGCACAAACTGATTTATGGGACGATGCTGCCCTGGCAGTAGATGAAGCGATCAGAGCCGGAGAAGCAAACGGATATGGCCTGGTACCAATGGACAAATATTATTACATCTTCAAGGAAAACGAAGAAGAAGTTTATACCAAAGAAATACTCTATGGTCGTCGTTACGACCATACCTGGGGATCAAACTCTTACAAACAAAGGTATCGTCCACCGGGTCAGCTTTCCGGCCAGTATGCAACTGCTCCCAACCAATTGTTGGTGGATTGTTTTGAAATGCAGGAAACAGGCCTTCCTATTACAGATTCCGCATCCGGATATAATCCGCAGGATCCTTATACCGGAAGAGACCCGCGCTTTGCAGAATCGATTATTACTAATGGACAAAAAGTGATGGGTAAAACCATGCAGATTTGGGATAAGGATGAAACCAAAAATCCTGCGACACTGGGATCAAAAGACTTGGCATATTCCGATGGGGCGGTTAGTATGGGTTACACTAAAACCGGATATTACAACAACAAGTGGATGGGTAGAATTTTTAAATCCAATTTGGATTTACATTATCCTGAGTTGAGAATGGCCGATTTGTACCTTCTGTTTGCAGAAGCTGCCAATGAAGCCTGGAGCGATCCAACACAGGTTAATTCATCGTGTAAATATTCAGCAGAACAAGCCCTGAATATAATTAGAAACCGTGCTGAGATGCCTGACCTTGCTTCGAAATATCTGGGCAAAGATGCATTTAGGGAAAGAGTACGCAATGAGCGGCGTATCGAACTTTGTTTCGAAGACAACAGGCTGTTTGATATACGCCGTTGGCACATTGCCCATTTGCCCGAAAACAGGGATATGTGGAAAATGGAAATTGCGAAAGTGGCTAAAAGCGAAGAGTATCCTACCGGATTTCGATATACGCCAAGGCTGTATCAGCAACGGGTCTTTGAAGAAAGAAATTATCTGTTTGTTATTAAGTTAGACGATACCAACATTGGTCCTAACTTTTTACAGAACCCGGGGTGGTAGTTTTCAAAATCAACAAATAAAAGAGATATGAATTTATATAAAAATATACTTGTCGTATTTAGCGTGCTATTCCTCTTCTGTGGAATGGATCTGTCAGCACAGAAAGCGAATAAAAAGACAAAGAATATTAAGATTTCCCTGGAATCAACAATTGTTGACCAGAACGGTAATCCGGTTCAGGGAGCAAAGATATATTCTTCTAAATCAAGAATGTATGCCAAAGCAGAGGCAAATGGATCATTTCATTTTCAAACCTCTTCGGATGATATGCTGGTGATTAAAGCAAATGGTTACGAATCCCAAACAATTGCTTCTACCGATCAGTTGTTAAAAAGCGGAAAGATTGTGCTTGCTCAGGAGAAAGCGTTAAACGGTGAGGAAAACCAGCTTGTGCTACCTTTCGGAACTACTACCGAACGCCGGGCAGTTGGTGCATATTCTGTGGTCAAAGGCGAAGAGTTGGAGAACACACCAACAATGTCCATTCAAAGTGCTTTGGGTGGAAGGTTAAACGGTTTGTTTCAGTTGCAAAATACTCTGGTACCGGGGTGGACCAACCATACCATGTTTGTACGTGGCGCCTGGGGCGATTTTATTACCATTGTTGATGGTGTGGAGCGTACCCTCGACTACATTGAACCTGAAGTAATCGAAAGTGCCGAGCTCTTGAAAGACGCTACCATGAAATCGATGTATGGCGGCTTGCAGGCAAACGGTATATTGCTGATTACTACCAAACGAGGTAAAGCATACGAAAACAGTGTGCGTATAAATGTGGAGCACGGTGTTCAAACACCAACCCGTTTGCCAAAGTTCCTGAATTCGTATGATTATGCCACTTATTATAACCAGGCAATGGCCAACGATGGTTATGCCCCGTTGTATGATCAAACTGCTTTAGATGCTTATAAGAACCACACTGATCCGATTTTGTATCCAGATGTTGATTTTTACGACGAGTTCTTAAACAAAAGTTTTACCATGAACCGTGTAAACACCCAGTTGAGCGGTGGTAATGAAAAATCAAGATACTTTGCACACATTGGTTATCAGGGAAATGGTGGTTTGGAAAAATACACCGACTATCCGAACTCTGATGATATACTGACAGTACGTACATCAGTTGATATGGACGTGATTGATTTTATTACTGTAAGTGCTGGATTTAATGGTGCATCGCAGGTAAAAGAATGGCCAAATGTATCAACGCAAAATTTCTTTGATCCGCTGTCAAACCATCATCCCAATGATTACCCGATTTTGATACCTGGAGAAATGGTTGGAAATACCGATCAGGAATACGTTATTGGAGGTACGGCTGAAAAGCAAAACAACCCCTATGGTTTATTAACCGAAGGTGGTTATGCCGAACGCCGTTATACCTACATTCAGTCTGACTTTGGATTGACTTTTGATTTTGGCAAATGGATAAAAGGATTGAAGGTTAAGCCTTTTGTTTCGTTCGATGTGTATAATGTTGAAACGGCAACCAAAGGAGCAACATTTACAGTTTACGAGCCGGTTTATGACGAAACCACAGGCGAAACCACATTTAACAGCTGGGGAACAACTACCCAGGCAACCAGCCAAAGCCGTTCGGGTGCCGATGTTCAGAGAAACTATGCCTTTAATGTTACTTCTACTTATGAAAGAATTTTTGGAAAACACGATATTCACGGTATCCTTAATTTCTATCAATCGCGTAACGAAATTCGCAACGTTGATGAAGATCCGCGCCGGCAGAACCTGGGGCTACATGTCAGCGATATGATTTCTGACAAATACATTCTTGAAGCCAACATCAACAGAATTGGGGTAACATCTTTTTCAAAAGATAACCGCTACGGTTATTTTCCATCGGTAGGCGCAGGCTGGATTATGTCGGAAGAAAATTTTCTTTCAGATTTAAAAGCTATTGATATGTTAAAACTTCGTGTTTCGTACGGAGTATTAGGGTCAACAACTTATACCGCCGAAGGAGGTTTCTCTACACATTTGTACCAGGACGTTTGGAGACAAAACGGAACCATCTCGCTTGATGGAGAGAACTACCTGGTATCACTTGATAAAACCGGAAATCCAAACATTGGTTTTCAAAAAAGCCATGAGTTTAATGCCGGTATCGATGCTGTATTGTTTGATCGTTCAACACGCATCAGTTTTGGCTATTTTAATAATTTAAACGATGGCTTTATCGGCGACCGCGGAAATATTATTCCCGGAGTTATTGGTAAAGGAGAAGCTTTACCATTCTGGAATTTTAAAGAGTTCCGCTTAAAAGGTGTTGAAGGCGAATTGTGGTACAGCCGGTTTATCGGTGATCTTGAACTCAGTTTAGGAGCGAATTTTACCTATGGTATTACCAACCGTATTGTTGATGGAGAACCGGATTACCCCGAAGATTCGTTCAATGGTTTAATCACTCAGGGCCGTCCGGTTGATGCTATTATGGGCTTAAAAACCATTGGTGTATTTGCCGATCAGAATGACATCGATCAGTCGCCAATGCAAATGTTTGGTCCTGTTCGCCCGGGCGATCTTAAGTACGAAGACGCAAATAACGACGGATATGTTGATGAGCGCGACAGGGACGAAATTGGTAACTCAAGCCCTCGTCTTCAGTACGGAATGAACATTGACCTGAAATACAAAGGCTTTAACCTGAATGTTTTGTTTGCCGGTTACGGAAAGTACAACCGTATGTTAGGTAATCAGTACTACCAGATTTTTGGAAACAGAAAGTACTCGCAGGTTGTGGTTGACGGGCTTCCAAACGGTAATCCACATCCGCAGTTGTCTGTTCTTTCTTCTGAAAATAACTTTGTGAATTCAAACTATTGGATTGTTAACGGAGGTTTCCTGAAACTGAGAAATGTTGAACTGGGCTACACTTTGCCACACAAACTAACTCAGAAATTTAGTGTAAACGATATCAAGCTGTTCGCAAGAGGGTATAACCTGGCCACTTTCTCGAAAATCAAAGATCTTGATCCAGAGAATATTAATGCCGGTATCGGTAACTTTCCTTTGTGTAGAACACTTTCAGCCGGACTTTCGGTTTCATTCTAGAACATGAACCAAATAAAATCATCAAAAATGAAAAGATTGATTAAATACAATATATTATTGCTGGTACTTGCGATTGGATTTGGTTGCTCCGATTATCTCGATCCATCGCTGGACGGATCTTTAACCGAAGAGCAGGTATTTACCAACGAGGCCTACTTTAACGGCGTACTAAACACTGTTTACAATAGTTTGCCCGATGTGTATGATTACATGCTGGATTGTGCAACCGACAATGCTGTAACCAACGATTATGGTTCCAACTACTACAAAATGGGAACTGGCGCACTTCGCCCCAATATGAATCCGGAATCCAACTGGGATAATGGTTACCGTCAAATCAGGCGGATAAATCAGTTTCTTGAAAAAATGGTACTTGACACCACCGGGACTAAACCATTTTTGACCCCGGTGCGTTTTGTCCGCCTCGGAACAGAAGCTGACAGTATCGATAACATCAACACCTTTTACAGAATGCTGGGTGAAGCTTACTGTTTAAGAGCTTTTTATGAAGCCGATTTGTTACGTCGGTATGGTGCAATGGCAACAAGCGGAGAGTTTTTGGGAGTTCCGATTGTAACCGAAGTTTTAAACGTAGATGACAATTTGAACCTGCCAAGGAATACTTACCAGGAATGTGTGGAACAGATTAGTGCCGACTGTGACAGTGCCATTAAATATTTGCCTGTTGAATACAAGGGAAACAATGCGGTTTTAGGGGCTACAATGAATGGCCGTGCAACAGGTATTGCTGCCATGGCCTTAAAAGCAAGGGTTCTTCTTTATGCGGCCAGTCCCGGGTTTAATCCTTCAAACGACCTCACGAAATGGGAAGCAGCAGCCATTGCTGCCGGTGATGCACTTGTTGCAATTGGTGGTTTGAAAGATCTCCCTTCAATCGATGACTATTATTTTAATAAACTGAATGATAAAGCCTATAATATTCGTGATATTTTCCTTCGTGGAAATGTTCAGGGTGGCAACCGTGGTTTGGAGAATACAAACTATCCTCCTTCCATGTACGGAAACGGAAGGGTGAACCCATCGCAAAATTATGTGGATGCTTTTCCGGATGCATCCGGTTATCCGATCAGTGAAAGCACAACTTACGACAGCAGCAACCCGTTTGCAAACCGCGATCCGAGGTTGGATAAGTTTGTGGCTATAAACGGAACATCAATGGGGCCTTCGGATTATCATACCCTCGAAACTTTCGAAGGAGGTATTGATTCTTACAACCCGTCAACCAATACTTCGCGATCGGGATATTACCTTAAAAAGTTACTAAAATACGGTAATGTAAGCCTTATTCCGGGTCAGTTAACAGGTACCGCCAGGGCAGCAGTTCATCTGGGAAGCCCCGAACTGTATCTGAATTTTGCCGAAGCGGCTTTCGAGGCCTGGGGGCCAAGCGGCGATCCGGAGGGCTATGGTTTTAATGCCGTATCGGTAATCACACGTATCCACAAACGTTACGGCGCAGGTAATGAATACATGAATACGGTAGCCATAAACAGCGAAGAACTGTTTCGTACATTGGTTCATAACGAACGCAGGTTAGAGCTTAGTTTTGAGGGACATTATTTCTGGGACATCAGAAGATGGGAAGGTGCAGAGGATCTGTCCGAAATAAATATTCCGGTTAAGGGGATTAAAATTACCAAAGACAATTCCGGAAACTATACTTATAATATGGATGTACAGTTGGAAAAACGACTATTCAACTCGGTTTATATGCCACTTCCGTATGATGAACTATACAATGCACCTGCACTTATTCAAAACAAAGGTTGGGAATAATTACAAACATAAATTGATATACGATGAAAAAAAATATATTCATACTACTGGCGCTGGCAGCAATCCTTGGAGCTTGTGGATTCGACGATGAGGAAATAAGCCTGGGCACAACGTCAGTATATTTCTACAACCAGGAATATAACCGAAATATTGTGGTTGGTGAAGGGCTGGACCTAAAAGCCGGCATCATGTTCTCGGGTTTGGTAAATAACAAAAATGAACGTGTAGTTCAGTTTACCATCGATCCTTCTGTGGTTACTGATGAAACAAAAACAGTGATGCCTGCAAGTTATTATACGCTTTCAAGCGGCACCGAATTTGTCGTTCCGGTTAACGAAGAGCAAGGCTATGTGGGGATTGAAATTGATTCTGCCGCATTTTTGGCCGATCCGAAGTCTTTAACAGGAGAATATGTTATTCCCTTTCGACTGACCGGTTCCGGCGATGTGGATTCAATTAATTCTTCAAAAGACTACATGGTACTTTCAATCAGTTACTGGGCAAAACAACATGGTAACTATTATTACTCCGGACGTACGATCCGAAAATCGACAACAGAAACCGACACCGTTGTTTATGAGAACAATCCAACCATCACCGAAAGTATCCGGGAGCTGATAACCATTGGCCCCAACAGCATGAAAGTGAAGGCAGACAATAGTGCGGGAAGTAAAGATCCCGGTGTTGCTTTTAACATCTCTGCACCGTTAGCCGGAAGTGGTGAAGTGAGTTTAAGCAGCGACGATGGGGCTGCCATTCAGGTAAGTGGAAACGGAACATCGATGTACGATGCCGAAGCCCGTACTTTTTACCTGAAGTACAAATATACGGATGGTGATTATGAATGCGAAGCTGCCGATACACTCGTTTTTAGAAACCGTGTAAGAGATGTTCAATCGGATGGGCAGGGAGTAAATGAATGGAGATAATTGTAATAAAAATTTGAATAACATTTGATATGAAGAGATTACTGGTGATCCTGTTTGTTTTTGCAGGCTTGGGAGTGTATGCGCAGGCTTATTCTCCTGTGAAAGCAAAAATGATGACGCGATGGGGAAAAAAAGTTACGCCTGAAAATGCCTGGAAAGAATATCCCCGGCCACAGCTTAAAAGAAGTGAATGGCAAAATTTGAACGGCTTATGGGAGTATGCCATTGTGGCAAAGGATGCAAAACAGCCCGAAAGTTTTCAGGGAAATATTTTGGTGCCTTTTGCGGTAGAATCAGCACTTTCGGGTGTTGGTAAGCAGGTTTTACCCGATGACAAAGTGTGGTATCGTAAAAAATTTCAGCTTAGTACCGACTGGAAAGGTAAAAACATTGTCCTTCATTTTCAGGCAGTAGATTGGGAAAGTACTGTTTGGTTAAACGGGAAATTGATTGGGACGCATAAAGGAGGCTCAACAGCTTTTTCTTTTGATATTACCAAATACCAGAAAAAGGGGGAGCAGGAACTTATCGTATCCGTTTGGGATCCAACCGACGAGGGAGAACAACCACGTGGAAAACAGGTGCTCAACCCAAGAGGCATTTGGTACACTCCGGTTACAGGAATCTGGCAAACAGTTTGGCTCGAACCGCTCAACAAAGCAAGCATTCAAACACTTAATCCGGTTTCGGATATCGACAACAGCCAACTGGTACTTGATACAAAATTCTCAGGCTTAAAAGGCGGTGAGGACTTTAACGTTACTGTTTTGAAAGATGAAAAGGTAGTAAGCCAAAAAAGTTTTAAAACAAGTGACAAAGTGGTTCTCGATATTCCATCACCAAAACTTTGGAGCCCGGAAACTCCTGAATTGTATCAATTAAAAGTTTCACTGTCAAAAAACGGAACAACACTCGATGAGGCAGATTCTTATTTTGCCATGCGTAAAGTTTCAATCGTAAAAGATAAAGATGGTTTCCAGCGTATTCAGTTGAATAACAAAACCATTTTCCAATACGGTACACTTGACCAGGGGTGGTGGCCCGACGGTTTGTTAACGCCTCCTTCGGCAGAAGCCATGCGTTACGATATGGAAGTGCTGAAAGATATGGGATTTAATATGTTACGCAAGCATATTAAGGTAGAACCATGGGTGTATTATTATTATGCCGATTCTCTGGGATTGTTGCTTTGGCAAGACATGGTTTCGGGTTTTAAAACAGCCGATAGAAACGTGCAGCATGTAAAATGGGATGCAGAGAGCGACTGGAGTCGTCCGAAAGAATCTGCCGACCAGGTGTTGTATGAAATGAAGGAAGAAATAGACCAGTTAAGGTTTTTCCCAAGTATTGTAACCTGGGTTATTTTTAACGAAGGCTGGGGACAATTTGACACCAAACGCGTGGTGGACTGGAGCATGGAATATGATCCGACAAGAATTATTGACGGCGTTAGTGGCTGGACCGACAGGAAATGCGGACATATGTACGATGTACACCAATACCCCGGACCGGGTATGGAACCGGCAGTTCAAAACCCCGGAAGAGTAATGGTGCTTGGCGAGTTTGGTGGTCTTGGCCTTCCGCTTGAAGGACATCTCTGGAATCCGGGTATGAGAAACTGGGGATATCGTACTTATACCGATACTCCGACATTAATTAAGGAATATGCAAAATTGATGTACAGCCTGGCGCCATTAAGATACAAAGGTTTGTCGGCTGCTGTTTACACGCAAACTACTGATGTTGAAGGCGAGGTAAACGGACTGATGACCTATGACCGGGAAGTTATAAAAATGGATCCCGAGCTTTTACGCATTTTACATATGCCTTTATATGGAAAAGAAAGCCGGAAAGTTGTTAACTTCATTTCCGATTCGGAAGTTGAACCGCATGAAATACAATTTACAAAGGAGCAACCGGAGATCGGCTGGAAAACTGCTGCTAAAATTAAAAACGCTCAGCGTTTAAATGGCCCGGTTAAGCAAAATAAGAATGAATCGCTGTGGTCAGTCAAATCTTTCAAACTTGATGAAATTCCGGATGGGATATCTCTAAAGATTTTGGCTTTTGGCCCCGTGAAAGTTTATGTGAACGGAAAACTTGTACTCGATAAACGTATCATCGGGAAAAGACACTACGAATACTTTAATATAAGCGAATACAACGGTTACCTTAAAAAAGGTGAAAACGTTCTGGCAATTGAAGCTGCAAAGGCCGAAGCAGAAGCACCGTTCGACTACGGATTGTTTGGTTATTGATATAAAAAAAATAGGAAGATGGAAAGAAACTTGTCAAAGGTAAGGATGCCTGGATACAGATTCTTTTCATCTTTTTTTATACCAACAATACATCAAAAGGAGATTATAACAGTACTAAAAATACAAGGGGTTAAATAATTTAAGAATCAAGAAAAGTAATAGCTATCGGTTATTTTGCAGAGAAGTAGCATCTGAAAGCAGAAAAACAAATTGGCGACAAATATTCAAAAAGGTATGAAACTACAAATTTTATGTACGGTAGTGTTCGCTTTTACATGGAGTTTCAGCTCTTGTACATCTACCGAGAAAGAGAATGCCAGCTTGGCCAAACGTCCCAATATTATTTTAATAATGGCAGACGATATGGGCTTCTCTGATATTGGTTGTTACGGTGGCGAAATTCAAACACCCAACCTTGACGAACTTGCAAAAACAGGGGCCCGCTATTCTCAATTTTATAATGCAGCCCGTTGTTGCCCTACACGCGCCTCGTTAATGACGGGTGTTTACCCGCACCAGGCCGGTATGGGATGGATGACAAACTGCGATATGGGAACTGCTGCCTATCAGGGCGATTTAAGTAAAAATGCCGCCACCATTGCCGAGGTTCTCAAAACAGCCGGCTATAATACATACATGACCGGGAAATGGCATCTGTCGAATACACGGAAAGATAAAGGAATGGTTAAAGACAACTGGCCCGTTCAGCGCGGGTTTGAACATTATTTTGGACTGGTGGGCGGAGCCGGTAATTACTTTAAACTTCCGGTTTATTCCAACAATACAAAATACCCGTCGCCAGAAAATTTTTATCTGACCAACGCCATTAGCGATAGTTCGGCCATGTTTATTGACGAGCATTTTAAAACACAGCCCGGGGCGCCCATGTTTATGTATGTTGCTTATACATCGCCACACTGGCCACTACACGCCCTGGAAAAAGACATTGAAAAATACCGTGGAGTTTATGAGGCTGGCTGGGACGAAATTCGTAAACGTAGGCTTGAAAAGCAACGTGAAATCGGACTGTGGGAGAATGCTCCTGATCTGTCTCCACGCGATGAGAAAGTTCCTTCCTGGGATTCTCTTCCCGACGATCAAAAAAAAGATTTTGCCCGGAGAATGGCAATTTATGCCGCTCAGGTTGACGCAATGGATCAGGGAATTGGGCGTATTGTTGCCAAATTGAAAGAGCTGGATCAACTCGATAATACCGTAATTTTTTTCCTGGCCGATAACGGCGGATGTGCTGAATACATTTCAAGCGGAAAAAGCAAGGATTTGGAGGGAAAACTCGAAGATACTTTCGAAAGTTACAGAATTAACTGGGCCAATGTAAGCAATACGCCTTTTCGCGAATACAAGCACTGGGTACACGAAGGTGGTGTGCGTACTCCGCTTATTGTTCACTGGCCAAAGGGAATAGACCACTCGTTAAACAATAGTTTTATCCGCAATTATGGCCACCTTACTGATATTATGGCCACTTGTGTGGAGCTTTCAGGGGCAAAATACCCGGAAGTTTTAAATGGAAATAAAATTGTTCCGATGCAGGGGACAAGCCTGGTACCAAATTTTTCTGGAAATGAAAACGGACGGAGCCCTATATTTTGGGAACACGAGGCAAATGTTGCCATGCGAAAAGGCATTTGGAAAATGGTGGCAAAAACACCCGAAAATGCCTCGTTTGATTCAAGCCGGCTGGAGTTGTATAACATCAGTGAAGACCCGACAGAACTGACCGATTTGGCAAAACAATATCCTGAAAAGCTGGATTCGATGTACCGCGACTGGAAAAAATGGGCCGATTTAGTGGGCGTTTACCCGATGGATACCCGTGAATACGGAATGCGCTCGAATGCATACAAACGAAAAATAAACGGGGAATTTGATTTGAATTTTGGCGACTGGGATATTCGTAACCCGAATAAGCTGGCTGATTTTCGGATCGACGAAAACTCGAAGATGTCGGGTACCCACTCAGCAGAAATCAATGTGCTGAAAACTTCAGCTAATCCCAATGATGCAGCTTTAATGTGGATTTTCCCGACGGGCGATGAAAGACAATTTGAAGTATCGTTTTATGCAATGGCCAACCGGGGGACAAAGCTAAACGTTGTTTTTGAGGAATTAGGTAAGAAGAAAAATGTAATTGCCAAAAACGTTTTTCAGCTTTCGGAAAAAGAGAACACATTTTCGTTTACAACAAAAACAATTGACAATCCGGGGCGCTATAAACTAAGTTTTATGGTGGGCAGCAATCCTGTTGACGACAAAATATGGTTGGATGCGGTTACGCTCAATCCGGTAAAAAAATAAAAAGCAAGTGTTTGTATAAACCAATAAAGTCGAATTGAATGAGAAAGATTATTTTTCTTTTTGCGATTTTAACCCTGGCATTTTCTGTTGTTTCGGCAGAAAAACAAAAACCAAATATTCTGTTTGTGTTTATCGACGATATGGGGTATGGCGATTTAACCTGTTACGGAAACACAGTTCACGATACACCAAACATCGACCGCCTGGCAGAAGAAGGAATTCGTTTTACACAGTTTTATGTGAATGCGCCAATTTGCTCGCCATCGCGTGTTGCCGTTACAACCGGTCAGTACCCTGTTCGTTGGGGCATTTCATCTTTTATAAACGATAGTAACTCCAATAAAAAAAGGGGGATGAAGAATTTTCTGGATCTGCAGGCCCCTTCACTAGCCCGAAATTTACACGATGCCGGATATTATACGGCGCACATCGGGAAATGGCACATGGGCGGCGGGCGCGATGTGGGCGATGTACCTTACATTACCGATTATGGTTTTGATGAATCGGTTACCCAGTTTGAAGGCATTGGCGAACGCTACCTGGCTACATACGAAACGCTGAATTTGAAGGACAGCACGCGTAATCTTGAAAAAATGTCGGCGGCACTGGGAAAAGGTGAGATACATTGGATTAAGCGCGAAAACTGTACGGAAACCTATGTAACACGCGCAATCCAGGCAATAGAACGTGCACAGAAAAGAGGAAAACCATTTTACGTAAACCTGTGGCCCGATGATGTGCACACACCCAATGAGCCTCCCAAAGAACTGCGTGGCAGTGGCAGCCGCCAGGATTTCTATACCGGCGTAATCAAAGAAATGGATAATCAGCTGGAGCGCTTGTTCACTTATATACAAAGCAATCCGGAGTTAAGGGAAAATACACTTATTATTTTGACCAGCGACAATGGCCCGGCAAAAAATGTAGGATCGCCGGGAGTACTGAGCGGGCATAAAGGCAATCTATATGAAGGGGGAATTCGGGAGCCACTCATTGTGTGGGGACCATCTTTCGTGGCAAAAAACAAGGTTGGCAAAACAAATTCAACAACCGTAATTGCCGGGATCGATTTTCCGCCGTCCATAATACAGATAGCGGGGGCAAAAACCTTTGAAAATGAACATTTCGATGGGTTGGATATGAGTCAAAATCTGTTGGGGTTTGAGGCAACAAAGCGCGAAAAACCCGTTATGTGGCAACGCCCTACGGGGATAACTCAAATGAATAAGAAACGGGATAACCCCGATTTGGCAATACGCGACGGCGATTACAAGCTGCTTATTAATATTGACGGATCAAATCCCGAACTGTATAACATTGTTCTCGACGAGCGCGAGGCTGGAAACATTGCAGATCAGTATCCCGAAATAGTATCAAAACTGACTGCCAAAGTATTAAGCTGGTATGCAGAAATGCCACAGGTATTAAATGAAAATAATTGATTGACTTACATTTTATAAGTTAACATTTTTAAAAGGAAACATTTCAAACGGATTCAAATGAAGAGTTTAAGTTTTATACTGTGTTGGGTTGTATCGTTTGGTTTTCTGAAAACGCTTAACGCACAGGAGCAGGTACAACACCCGAATATTATTGTCATAATATCAGACCAGTTACGTGCCGATCTTTTTCAGCGCGAGGGCTACCCGCTTAATACAATGCCTTTTACCGATAGCCTGGCCAAAAACGGTACATGGTTTAACCGCGCCTATACTTCTGCCCCGGCTTGTGTTCCTGCCCGCACTTCGTTAATGACCGGAAGATTTCCAAATGCTACGCGTGTTCGTTCAAACCATAATGCAAAAGATGTCTGGTTTGAAAAAGACATTTACCAGGTGGCGCACGAACAGGGCTATAAAACGGCTCTTATCGGGAAAAACCATACGTACCTCACAAACGACCGGATAGACTACTGGGATCCATACAGCCATCAGGAAAAGCAATCGAAGGACAAAGATGAAGATGCAACCAGTTTCGATAATTATCTGAAAAGCCTTAAAATGTACAGCAACCTCCAACCGTCTCCGATGGGGGTTGAAGAACAGCTTCCGTACCGGATGGTTGACGACGCATCAAAATGGCTTGGTTCCCTTTCCGGACAGCCTTTTTTCATGTTGTTCTCCATGCCCGAACCGCACAATCCATATCAAACCTGCGAACCCTATTTTTCCATGTTTCCGCCTGAATCATTACCAAAAATGCGAACCAGCGCCACCGATCGGCACAAAAAAGGAAGCGAGTATGAATTATTGGCCGAAATGATGAATCAGGGACATGTAGGTTATGAAAAAAACTTGCAGCAGTTGCGTTCAATTTATCACGGTATGATGCGGATGATTGACGATCAGGTTGCTCGCCTGGTAGATGAATTAAAACGGCTTGAAGTATATGATAATACCATTATTGTATTTATTGCCGACCATGGCGATTATGTGGGCGAATACGGGCTGATGAAAAAAGGCGTTGGAATGGACGATGTTCTGACACGAATTCCGATGCAATGGACGGGGCCCGGCATAAAGTCATCTGCCAAAGCGCATGATGCACATGTTAGCATTGTGGATATTTTCCCGACGATTTGCGAAATAATGGATGCGCCCATCCCTAACGGAGTGCAGGGACGGAGCCTGTGGCCACTGCTGCAAAATAAGCCATATCCGAAAGCCGAATTTGCAAGCGTTATGGTAGAAGATGGTTACGGAGGAATGTTTTACACAGAAGAAGATGGAACCGACTATATTGCCGAAGGTGCCGTATCAAAAGAGCCCGGATTTTTTGATGAGCTAAATACCTGGACCCAAAGCGGCACAGTGCGCATGCTTCGCAAAGGAGATTGGAAACTGGTGTATGATATGGATGGAAATGGGCAGCTTTACAACATGGTGGATGATAAAGCAGAGTTGAACAACCTTTTTAATAACAAGAAATATCACGAGATTAAGAACGAGATGATTGAAACGCTGCTACGATGGGATATTTCTACCGAAGATGCTTTGCCGTTACCGCGTAACCGTTATCGCTTTAAACGAAACGAACATAATTATTTGTTTAAGCACTGAGAGAACGGAATGTAAGCTTTAGCATAGTTATGTGTACCTGTTAAATTATAGCTTAGTAAATTACGATAAAAACAATACAATAATACAAGCAAATGAAAAATAGAATTTCTGTAATAATTATGCTGCTTAGTTTTTCTTTGAGTTTGAATGCCCAGAAAAGCGATAAGCCAAACTTGGTGTTATTTATGGCAGATGATTGTTCTTATTATGATTTGGGATGTTACGGCAGTATTGATTCCAAAACACCCAACATCGATAAATTTGCACAGGAAGGTGTTCGTTTTACAAAAGCCTACCAGGCGGCTCCCATGTGTTCGCCCACCCGGCACAACCTGCTTACGGGCGTTTGGCCTGTGAAAACCGGAGCCTATCCAAACCATACTTTTGCAAAGGACGGCACTTTAAGCATTGTTCAACAATTAAAACCGGCCGGTTATAAAGTTGCATTAATCGGGAAATCGCATGTTAATCCTGGCTCGGTTTTTCCATGGGATTTTTATGCTCCGCTGGCAAAAGGCAGCGAACTGAATTTTGCAGCTGTTGATTCCTTTATCAATGAATGCACAAAAAAACACGAGCCTTTTTGTCTTTTTGTAATGTCGAACCAGCCCCACACACCCTGGAATAAAGGGAATCCTGCGATGTTTAATCAGGAGAAGATACAGTTGCCCCCGTTTTATGTCGATATTCCGCAAACCCGGACAGCTTTCTGTAAATACCTGGCCGAAATCAATTATATGGACAACGAATTTGGCACATTGCTGAATAAACTTGATAAATACAAAATTTCGGACAAATCGGTTGTGGTGTATTTAAGCGAACAGGGGAACAGTCTTCCTTTTGCAAAATGGACCTGTTTTGATGTAGGTGTTCATTCAGCCTGCATCGTCCGGTGGCCAGGAAAAATAACACCCAATACCACATCCGGTGCCATTGTTGAATATGTTGATATTGTACCTACATTTCTTGATATTGCCGGTACAAAACCGCTTACATCCCTCGATGGAAACAGCATTGTGCCTTTATTGAAAGGAAGCATCAATGACCTCAAAAAATATACTTTCTCCTTGCAAACCACCCGTGGAATTATCAAAGGCAGCGATCATTTCGGAATTCGTTCAGTAGCCGATAAAAAATACAGGTACATTGTAAACCTTACTCCCGAAGAAACTTTTCAGAATGTGGAAACAGAAGGCCAGCTTTTTAAAGAGTGGGAACAAATGGCGGTAAACGATACCTTGGCTGAACGAATTACAAATAAATACCGGCACCGCCCGGCTATTGAGTTATACGATCTGGAGAATGACAAATATTGCCTCCATAATATTGCAAACCTGCCCGAAAATAAACCAATTGTTGAAAGAATGGATAAAGCTTTAAAACAGTGGATGGCTGCTTGTGGCGATAAAGGGCAGGCTACCGAAATGGAAGCTCTTCAGCATTTGTACAGAGAACCCAAAGCGAAAAAAAATAAATAATGACTGTTCTTTAAAACATTTTTCACAATGAATAAAATTGCAATTGCAGTACTTTTTTCGGTAGCAGCTACTTTAAGTGTTGTTGCGGCTCCAAAAGAAAACACCGCTAAACACCGTAATATTTTGATTTTTGTTGCCGACGATCTGGCGCGTAACGAACTCGGTTGCTATGGCGGAGAGAATGTAAAAACACCACATATCGACCGTTTTGCAAAAGAAGGACTTATGTTTAACCGCATGTATTCGTCATCAACCATGTGCAGCCCAACAAGAGCTTCACTTTACACCGGTTTGTTTCCGGTTCGCAACGGTGTTTACAAAAATCATGGTAACACCAAGCCAGACGTAAAGAGCATTGTTTATTATTTCGAAAAACTGGGTTACCGGGTTGGGATAAGCGGAAAAACTGATGTTCGCCCAAAAACAGTATATAATTTTGAAATTGTTGATGGATTTGAAACCAGCTGTGTCAGAATAACAGCAGATTATACATTGGATGGGATTTCGGAGTTTATGAGCCGAAGCACTGAACAGCCTTTTTGTTTGGTGGTCTGCAGTACACATCCTCATGGCCCCTGGTCGGTTGGCGACCCGTCGCAGTTTGACCCCGACAAATTAAAACTGCCACCTCATTTTGTTGATAATGCCGAAACACGGGATGCAATGTGTCATTATCTGGCTGAAGTTGCTGTGCTGGATCAGCAATTTCAGGATGTTCTTGAAACACTAAAAAAGGCAGGAAAAGAAAAAGAAACCCTTGTGATGTTTAGCGGAGAGCAAGGCCCCCAGTTTCCGGGAGGAAAATGGACCAGTTGGGATTACGGGCAGAAAAGTGTTTTTATTATTCAATCTCCGGAGCGATATTTAAAGGGAAAGACCACCGAAGCTATGGTGCAATACGAAGATGTTTTGCCTACTTTGATCGATTATGTGGGTGGTAAAGTACCGGAAGAGTTGGATGGAGAAAGCTTTCTTCAGGTGTTGGAAAACCAAAAATCAACACATCGGGAATGGGTTTACGGAGTACACAATAATGTTCCGGAAGGAACGCCTTATCCGATCCGCAGTATTCGCGACAGCCGTTACAAACTTATTGTTAACCTTACTCCCGAAGCCAGTTATTTTGAAAAGCACCTGATGAGCCCAACCAAGGAAAATTACTGGGATGCCTGGGTACGCGATGCACAGGTAAATAAAACGGCAAAATACTGGGTGGACCGTTACCTGACCAGGCCGGCTATTGAGTTTTACGACACTAAAAATGATCCGTGGGAGTTAACAAACCTTGCCAACGACGAAGAAATGAAGCCCATTATAGAACGAATGAAAAAAGAGCTGTTCCGGTGGATGAAAGAGCAGGGCGATTCAGGAAAAAGTATGGATGTTGCTAAAAAAAAGAATTGAAGCTTTTTCCTCTTGAAACAGGACACCGGGAGTTTAAATAGAACTAAAAATTATATAAAATGATACATTTTAATTTTTCGCAACTACTAATATTGGTTGTTATTCTTCTCACCGCTTGTACACAAAGCAAGTCTGAGGAAGAAAAAGACAATCGCCCCAACATTCTTCTGATTATGCTCGATGATTCCGGCTACTCTGATTTAGGATGTTACGGAGGCGAAATTCAAACACCCAATATCGACCAGTTGGCACAAAGTGGTGTTCGTTTTACGCAAATGCACAACTGCGCCCGCTGTTGTCCAACACGGGCTTCGCTTTTAACCGGGCTTTATCCGCAGGCAGCAGGTATTAACGGAATGGGGGTTAATCTGAATATGAACGCCGCCACAATTGCCGAAGTTTTAAAAGAAAACGGATACCATACCGGCATGACCGGAAAGTGGCATTTGTCGGCCACAAAACCATTAGCCGATAAAACCGAACATTTACGCTGGCTGGCACACCGTGCCGACCACGGATCGTTCTCACCTTTGGAAAATTACCCCAGTAACAGAGGCTTCGAAGAACACTGGGGAGTGATTTGGGGAGTTGTGGATTTCTTTGATCCGTTTAGCCTGGTACACAACGAAGAGCCGATTAAAGAAGTGCCGGATGATTTCTATATGACCGATTTTATTACACAGAAATCCATCGATCTGTTGAATGAATACAGCAAGGACGATAAGCCTTTCTTTTTGTATGTTGCTGAAAATGCCCCACACTGGCCTTTGCACGCTTTACCCGAAGACATAGCCAAATACAAGGATACTTATACCGATGGATGGGAAGTGCTGAGGAAAAACCGCTACAGTCGTATGCTTGAAATGGGATTGATTGACAGTGCAAGTTATCAGCTGCCGCCAAACAGTTCTGGAAGAAAGTGGGACGAATGTGAGAAGAAAGCCTACGAAGCAGCTTGTATGTCCGTTCATGCGGCCATGGTTGACCGTGTTGACCAGGGGGTAGGGAAAATAATTGCCGAACTAAAGAAAAACGGACAATACGATAACACGATTATTTTTGTTCTTTCAGATAACGGGGCTTCTTACGAAAGGGGCTATCCACCCGGTTTCGACCGCCCGGGGTTTACCCGCGACTCAACCATTATTGAGTATAACTCTGATCATCCGGGAGCAGAAACTACCTGGAATTATATCGGCGATGCATGGGCCAGTGCCTTAAATACGCCTTTCCGCTACTGGAAAAAGGAATCGTACGAAGGAGGGAGTGCAACACCCTTTATTGTGCATTGGCCAGCTAAACTGGGAAATGTGCAGAATACAATTAACCGGGGGCTGACACATGTGATTGACATTATGCCCACTTGCCTTGATTTGGCCGGAGTAGAATATCCTGACACCATCAACGGACAGAAAACACTACGATTGGATGGTAAAAGTTTGGTTCCTTTGTTTTTAGGAGAAACTGAAAGTATTCATGACACGCTGTACTGGGAGCACCAACGCGGAAGGGCAATCCGGATCGGAGAATGGAAAATGTCGGCATTGCCACGGGGAGATTGGGAGTTATTTCACATTACTGAAGATCATACAGAAATGAACGATCTGGCTGCTCAATATCCTGAAAAGGTAGAATCAATGAATAAAGCCTGGGAGAAATGGGCTAACTCGTTAAACATCAAATACCGCAAGAATCAGTAAAGGAATAAAAAAGCATTCAACAGATTAGGTGACTTTCTCCGCAGATAGGGTTAAATCGTTTCCAGATTACACATGTAAGTTTAGTTAATTAACAATTAAAACGAATGAGAAAATCAATATTCATAATAGGAAGTTTGCTGTCAGTAATAGTATTGGCCGGGTGTTCTTTCCAAAGCCAACAGGACAAAACCAATGTCGCAATTATTTACATCGACGATATGGGCTACGGTGATCTAGGTTGCTATGGCGATACCGTTGTTCCAACTCCCAATATGGATGCCCTTGCCGAAAAAGGGGTTCGTTTTACCAATTTTTATGTGAACTCTCCGATTTGCTCGCCTTCGCGTGTTGCGCTGAACACCGGGCAATACCCGATGAGGTTTAAAATACATTCATACATTGCCGGATCGAAACAGAATGCCAGAAGGGCAATGGCAAATTATTTGGATCCGGCAGCACTAACATTGGCCCGAACTCTGCACAGCCGGGGATATGCAACCGGGCATTTCGGGAAATGGCACATGGGAGGCGGCCGCGATTTGGGCAATGTTCCGTTCCCGACTGAATATGGATTTGATAAATCATTGGTTGCCTTTGAAGGGATTGGCGATCGCGTATTATTTCCGGGAGACGGTTTGTGTGAGCAGAGCGCTAAACTGGGAAAAGGAAACATTATTTGGGCACCCAAATGTGTGTCAACCTCTATTTATGTCGATAGTGCTCTTACGTTTATCAACAATTGCGGAGATAAGCCTTTTTATGTCAATCTTTGCCCCAATGATGTACACGATCCGCATCTGCCTGATTCTATAAATGTTGAAAAATGGAAGTTGGTTACAGAAAATCCGTGGGAGCAAAAGTTTTTTGCCGTGCTTGAAGAACTTGATAAGCAAATTGGCCGGTTCATCAGTGAATTAGACCGTATGGGAAAACTGGAGAACACCATCATCGTTTTTTCAGCCGATAATGGCCCAACAGATTGGCCGCATTATTATAATCCGAAAAGCTATCCTGAAGATTATAAAGGGAAACTTTACCCGCCCGGTTTTACGGGGTCGCTGTACGGACGAAAATGGAGCCTTTATGAAGGAGGGATCAGAGAGCCGTTTTTTGTATATTGGAAAGGCCACTTTCCGGAAGGCAAATTAGATGACCAAACCATTGTTTCGGCGGTTGATGTTTTTCCAACAGTATGTTCCTTGTTGGGAATAGAGTATCCGGAGAATCTTGACGGATCAGATAAAAGTGAAGCCTTCTTTGGAAAAACCATGCTAAAAGTGCCGCCTGTAATGTGGGAATACGGCAGTAATCCGGGTGGAACAATCTGGCCGGGCAACAAAGACTATAAATCGCCAAACCTGGCCATTCGTGATGGCGACTGGAAATTACTGATAAATACAGATGGCACAAATGCCCAGCTTTTCAATTTAAAAAACGATCCGGGAGAAGCCCTTAATTTGGCTGAGCAGGAACCCGGTTTGGTAAAAACACTATCGGAAAAATTGATTTCGTGGCGTAAATCAATGCCGGTGGAAATGGCTGTTAATTAGCGGTAAACATATTTTATCATAACGTTATGCTGAATTTATTTCGAAATCAACTGTACAAATAATGATGCTGAAATGGATTCAGCATGACGATACCAAAATTTGAATTAACCAGTGTGCTTGCCGAAAAAGGTAAATACTCCTGAGGCTTTGGAAAACCGGTTGCAGCACAGGTAATTATCTTGCTTTCTATTTCGTTTTTAGTTCTTCAATAAAGGGGATCAAATGGTCGATGTGTACGTGTTCCATAATCACAATCTTATACCATTGGGCGGCTCCATTATGTTGATCGGGTACCAGCCCGTATTTATGCGCCAGCTCTTTGCCAATATGGTGTGCCCGAATGGTAACAATGTTAGATCCGGGATGACGGTAAAATTCAACACCTGTTTCTTTTAATTGATTACAGAGCCAGTTTGCGCGGTAATTCAGAATATGGATTTTTTCAAACCAGTCGTTTGGGCCATAAGTTTGCAGAATCATCCAAACAGCAACAGCATTGGCTCCCGACCTACTGCCAATCAGAGTGGCATCAAGTCCGCTCACGTATTGTGCTTCGTTGGTAAAAACATAGTTGATCAGTCCCTTTCGTGCAATAAAAATTCCGGTACCAAAAGGAGCCTGAACCATTTTATGGGCATCGAGTGTTACCGAACTTACATGTGGGTTGGCAAATGTCATCGAGTCGCTGTCGGTGCTAAAAGGATAAACAAAACCTCCAAAAGCCCCGTCGATATGAATTCTGAAATTAACACCGGCAGCGGTTAATGCATCAGAATAAATCTCAATATTATCTACCGATCCGAACATGGTGGTCATCATGTTAGCCACCACAATAAAATACTTTTTCCCTTTTTCTTTTGCTGACTGGATTTGCTGTTCAACTGTTGCACTTTCAATTTCGCGGCTGTTATCAGTTACCGGAACTGTCACAACATCGAGGTTTAACACATTTCCGGCCTTGGGCATGGAATAATGCGAATCTTCCGAACACAGAATACATATTTCGTTGTGGTTGGCAGCAAAGTCCTGCTTAAACAGGTTTCGGTAAATCCATATTGCCTGCAAATTCGCTTCGGTTCCTCCCGAGGCCACATAACCATCGTATTCCCCGCTTTTACTCTTTAGAATATCTTCGGCAACAATACCAATCAGTTCCTTTTCCAGTTTTTGTGTCCCCGCAAAAAAGGGTTCAGATTCTCCCATCGTGTGGCAACCAATGTGGTTTGGATTATCGACCATGGTTTTCAGAAACGGTGCATTGTCAAGGAAATTAGCATCTTTGTTAAATACTTTCGCATCGAGATGCGAGGCCGGAACTCCAAGCGTTGAACGTTCGTGGTAATCAATATTCTGATTTAGTGCATCGTTAACCCGCTGACGGATTTCATTCTGTGTAAGTTTTTTCCAGTATTGCATCGCTTGCCTGTAAATTTTGCGCAAATGTAATGCTTCTGGAGCAATCAAAACGAGTATAAAAATCATTTAAGGCTCTGTACTGAATAAATTGGGTATTATTCTTTGTTTGATGACTTTGAGGTAAGCAATTATTTTGTTTCTTCAAAAAGGAGTTTGACGCCCGGGTCGAGGTCAATATTTTTTATTAGGTTAGGCAAACGTATTGTTTTTGTGGTTGTTTGGTTCGAAATAGTAAGCTGAACAACAGACTCTTCTCCATTTTTGTAGTGTAAAAGTATTTCAAGCGGGAAGATGAAAAGAGCCTGTTTCTGTGTTTGTTTTATATTGATTGTAAGTGTTTTATCGGAGGTTTGTGTCCAGCTCCAGTTAAGAAGTGGATATCCTGGCTGAAGCAACCACTGATCAAAGAAATTTTTTAAATCTTCTCCGGAAACTTCTTCCATTATTTTTCTGAAATCAGACGTAAGTGCCGTAGCATTTTGGTATGTGGCATAGTATTTTTTTACCCCTGCAAAAAATACGTCGTCGCCCAGTTGGTGTCGCAGCATGTGTAAAAACCAGCCTGCTTTCTGGTACGAATTGGCATTCAACAACTTTATGTATTCGGTAACCGTGGTGTCGATGATCGGTGCAGGATGACGGTGATAAAAAGCGATCACCTGTTGCCGGTCCTTTTTCAATCCCTCGCGGAATAAATCTTCACCATAAAAATGTTGATTATAAACATGGGTAAGATAGGTCGCAAAACCCTCGCTTAGCCACACGTGATGCCAGTTTTCTTCGGTGGCTGAATTCCCAAACCATTGGTGTGCCACTTCATGCGCAAACAAGCTTTCCTGGCTTTTGTTAGAGACAGCGCTGTTTTCGTTGTAAAAAATACAAGTGGCATTTTCCATTCCGCCATAACGCGTTTTGGATTGAACGTGCGACAACTTTTCATACGAATAAGGGCCAATCAGTTCTGAAAAATATTCAAGCGCTTTTGTTTCGTAGCTGTAATTTTCAAATCCTTTTTCCCGGTTTTCCTTAAATACCCAGGCATTCACCGGAATTCCATTCCAAACCGTGTCGTTGCCAATCGCAAAATCGGCTGCACCAATTACCATAATTTTTGTTGAAATGGGCACATCTTCTTTCCAGTGTGTAAACTTTTGCTGATTTGCCAATTCCGTTTCTTCCACCAGGTAGCCGTTGGAAACCACTTTGTAATGATCCGGAGCGTTTACCAAAAATTCCAGCGTAGCTTTGTCCGACGGATGATCAACAGTGGGCAACCAGTAGTGGGCGCGGTTGGGCCAGTTGTCGCCAAAAAAGGTTCTGTTGCCGTAACGGTTCTGATCAATGATTAAACCATCGGCCGGAATTCCTGAATATTCAATTGTAAAGCTGATGGAGTCGCCGGGTTGCATTTCTTCCCCGGTTTTAATGATCAGTTGTTCACCCGATTGAATGAACTCAAGTTTCTTATTCCGGGCGAAAACTTTTTCCACCTTCATACCTTTCCCGGTGGATGAATTATACGCATCCAAATCGAACTGAATATCACCCGAAGCTTGCAGGAATTTAACCAGTATCTCTGTTTTTCCGGAAATTTGGTTGTTGTCGTCGTTAAGCGATATTTGAAAGCGATAGTGTTGTACATCAATGTTTTCGAGCCGTTGCTGATGATTTTGAGCCTTTGTAACAAAAGAGTAGAAAAGCAAACAGAACACAAATAAAGTTGATGAACCACGCATATTACCATACTGTTTTTAAAATTCCCCCGTCAACGGCAAGGCTCACCCCTGTAATGTACGATGCAGCCGGAGAAAGCAGAAAAGCTCCGGCTTTCCCAAATTCTTCAATGGTACCGTATCTTCCGAGCGGAATGTCGGCTTCAAATTTTTCTTTTACTTTCTGTATATCTAATCCCGATTTTTCTGAAATGTTTTTATCCAGGGATTTTACCCGGTCGGTATCAATTCGGCCGGGAACGAGGTTGTTTACACGGATGTTTTCAGCTGCCAGTTCGTTGGCCAGACTTTTTACCAGACTGGCAACTCCCGATCGAAATACATTGGAAAGTAACAGTCCGTTAATCGGCTCTTTTATGGAAAGCGAAGTGATTGTGAGAATGGAGCCGCTACCATTGATCCGCATCAGCGGAAGTACTCCCCGGATTAAACGTACGGCACTCATGAGTGTCAGGTTAAAAGCGCTTTCCCAGTGCGAGTCTTCAAAATCATCAAAATTTCCGGGAGGAGGGCCACCTGCGTTTACAACCAATCCATCGATTTTTTCAAAGGCCTGCTCAACTTCATCAATCCAACTTTTGATTGATTGCTGATTGGAAACATCCACAGCAGCAGCGTGAATAGTTGCACCGGTTTCCGCACGAAGATTTTCGGCGGCATTTTCCACATCGGCTTTGGTGCGGCTGGCAATACAAACCGTGGCACCGTTACGCGCCAATTCCTGTGCAATTCCGAATCCCAGCCCCTTGCTCGAAGCGGCTACCATAAAAACTTTATCTTTTACCTGTAAATCCATACTTGGTGAGTTTTGCGTTTAAAGTTTAGAGTTCAGAGCTCAAAGTTTAGAGTTGTTGATCTGTTTTTCAAATGTATTGAATTAATATCTCATTCAGGTATTTTCACATTGCTGCATTCAATCCCCAAGTTCTTCGTACTTTTTAAGTGCATGGGTTGCAAAAGAAGCCAGCCAGTGCGCCCCCGCGTATTCGCCCGAATCCATTTTTTCGTAACTGTAATTAAAATGCGCAACCCCCAAATCAATCATTTTTTGATTATTTAAGCCTTTTCCCATTTCAAAAAGGCACCAGGCGCGACTAAAGTTTAAGCCGTCGAGATGCGCCAGTTTGCCATCGCTGCGGTCGGTTACTTCGGCTATTTGCAGGTATTTGGCCGGGTTCTTCTCAAAACCGGGAAGGAATTTTTTCATCCATTTTTCAAAATCCTTTTCGGGCATTATTTTTAGCATTAACGAGGCTTCCTGTAAACAGGGCGACAGAAAATCAAAACCGCCGGGTTCCCAGGTAAGTGGGCATTCGCAATCGTTACTGTAATATTCCATTGCTTTCTTTTGAATTTCTTCTGCCAATTTCGGGTGATACTTTTGGGCCCAGTCGTAAGCGAACGACATTCCGAAGGCAATGTTGCTGTGTTCACCAATGCGGATCGGGTATTTCAGTTTATTGAGGAATTCAACGAACTTTCCGGCTAACAAGTCCACCAGTGGCGAGAGGTTTTCCTGTATTTCTTTTGCTTCCGGAGCATCCCATTCGCGGAGGGCTTCATCTAACTTTAGCAGCCAGGCCCAGCCATAGGTGCGTTCAAAGGTTGTATTTTGCCCGTCGTTGAAATATTCTATCTCTTTCAGAATATTATCTCGCGTCAGGTTTTTCTGAAGTTTGGCGATGATTTCATCCCGGTACTTAAAATCAGGAAACCGGGAGAGGAGCGTAAGCAGGGTCCAGTGCCCGTGTACCGAAGAGTGCCAGTCGAAACATCCGTAAAAGGCCGGATGAATTTCGCGCGGTGGCATTAAAAAACTGTCATCACCCAATACTCCGCCGGGTTTGTTCGGGTATTCCTGATCGATGCATTCGTAGGCAAAATGATACAGGTATTCGGCTTTCTTTTTGTCGAATTCAGGAGACGGTTGCGCAAGCACCGTCAATGTAAAAAAGGTCAGAATAAAACCGGAAATATAACGTTTCATAGGCATTTTATTTTGCCTTTGAAAATAGGACTAATTCGTGAAAACTGAAATCATTTCCTGTATTTGTCATCTATTTCTTACGGGTAAAAATGGCAACAATTGCTGAAGTAACCAACCCGATAACCGGAGCAAACAGGGTACTTTGGATCATATAGGTTTGCAGGTTAAAACTGGCTTCTGCTTCTTCCAGGCTCATTTGTCCTTTTTTAACTACAAAAGCGATCATATTTTCAAAGTAGTGCGGGGTGATCACTTCAAGGGTAATGTACTGGGCAAGCGGGGTAAGAATGGTGATCCCGAGTGTCAGAATCAGTCCCGAAATAAATCCCTGAATCCAGTTCATTTTGCCGCCAAAGTCTTTTTTGCGTTTGTCTAACAGGGCAAAAACATACACCAAAACGGCAGCAATTGCAAAGAAATTGGTAACGATATAGTGGTATTCGATGTTTTGGTCGTGCAGTCCTGTAACACGTTCTGCCACCATCCACAGTAACATGACCAGGATAAAAATGATGGCCCATTTAATTTCTATTCCGACTTTCTTCATAAGAATGCGTTTTTTAGTTTTAAAAGCATAATGCAAATTACAGCAGAAATGTTCAGAATTGTCAGTATTTGTTCTTTTTATGTTCTTTCAAAACTGCTTTAACCATTTTCCCAAACTCTTTTCCTTTTTGTCGTTTTTCATGAAGGGTACTGGAGAAATGCTCCTGTTCGCGTTTTAATTTCTGATAGTTTTCGTAGGTTTTTTCTGAAAGTTCTCCGTTTTCAACTGCTTTCAAAACAGCGCATCCTTTTTCGCTGGTGTGTGTGCAATCACTGTATCTGCATGAATCTGACAGTTCCGTAATCTGATCGTAGGTGAGATCGATCCCCGAACTTTCGTCGGTCATTCCCAGCTCCCGCATTCCCGGTGTGTCAATTACGATACTTCCGTTTTCGAGCACAAACAACTCGCGGCGTGTGGTGGTGTGTTTGCCTTTTTGAGTGCTGGTGCTAATGGCTGCCGTTGGCAGTTTGTGTTCGTTGGAAAGATGGTTGATGATGGTGGATTTCCCAACACCCGAAGAGCCAACAAAACAGTAGGTAACATCGGGCTGCATCGTTTCCCGGAGCAGGTTGTAACCCGTTCCGTTTTCGCTGCTGATGGCCACCAGTTTTACATTTGGCAGGCGTTTTCGGATCATTTCGGTTAAAGACCCGGTTTCGGTTTCGGAAATCAGGTCAGTTTTGGTTAGCAGGATCATCGGTTCAATTTTGCCGGAGTAGCAAATAGTAAGGTATCTTTCCAGACGATTGATGTTGAAATCGTGGCCAACCGATTGTACAATAAAAGCCACATCAATATTGCCGGCAATAATTTGTATATCGGCTTGTTTTCCCACGGCTTGCCTTGAAAGTGACGAATACCGTGGGAAAAGTTCCAGGATAATTGCGTTCTGCTCATCCATCGGGGTTATCCTCACCCAATCGCCAACAGCAGGGAAATCGGCACGCGACCGGGCAGAAAAGCGGATGTTCCCGGTTATCTCTGCCTGATAAACACCTGTTTCGCTTTGTACAATGTAGCGTTCTTTGTGTTCGATAATCACACGCGCCAGTTCCGACGGATCAACGGTTCCGATCAAACGGGCTGCTTTTTCTGAAAAGCCTGGTAATTGCATTTTATTCCTCCTATACTTTTCTAAGTTTTCATTTCCCTTGCGTGTTACTCCACCTCATCTATACAAAATTTCGAGCCTTATAAACCAGGAAACAGCATAATCAAGCCACCATTTATCTCGGCCCTAAAAATCTATCACCGTTAAAATGAATCATATGTTCTGGGAAATCCATTATCCAAACTTCGGTATCCCATGCAATCTCAGCCGTATGTTTTTTAAATTCTGAAAAGTCGGGAAATGCAGAAACATAAATTTTTCCTGCTGTGCAGTCTTTCAGAAATTCTTCCAACTCAACAATTCGTTTCGGAGTCATCGGGCCATGTGATGTCACAGCCTCAATTAAATACAACCAATTTTTTGATTCATCATAAATCACAATGTCTGGTAACTTGCTGTGCTCTGTAATCGGGATTCCAATCTTTTCAAGTGTTTCCTTATCAATGTGTAAATCCTTATTCTCAGTATCTCCTACATAAAGCAAAGTTGAACCTTGTGCAAATCGGGAAGCAAACTCTTCAACCACAGCAGCCTGAACTTCATTGTGTTTTCCCGGTGATAACATTAAAACTCTACCATCTGAAAGTTTTAACGGAACTCTTGACATTTCGCGGTCTTTGCTGTATTTCTCCTTTAATGCTCCAATTTTAGAAGTGAAATTTTCTAATGCTTTTTTCCAATTTCTTGTTCTGTAAGATTTTATTGTTTCAAGAGCAATCTCAGAAATTGCATAATGTGCACGAGGACTGTTTACTGGTAAATCTGGAATATCAGGATTATAATCGGCAATTCCAGCTTGTACAAATTGGTGTAGAACTTGTCTCCTAATGGTCTCTCTGGTATTTGGAGCATATTCCTTTTGATAGTTCTCTGAAATAAAATTCATTATTCCTTTTGAAACGCCATGACTTTGTCTGAAAGCCTTTGACCACTTATCATTTTCTTTGATGTTGCATAAAGCAAGTAATGTATAACCGGAAATTTCATTTTGTTGAGCATCAGGCAACCCCAACTCTCGCAAAATTACCTGTGCTTCTTGTATTTTTGACATAAGGTTTATCTAAAAGGACTTCATTAACAATTGTATCAATATCCTGCTTTTCGGGATTATTAAATTCTTTTATTTTACTGCCAATTAAAATTATATCATCTAAAGGCGGCATTTTAATTTGTTTCAATTCAGTTGCGCCAACCTGTGTATTGCCATTAAAAGTCCTGAAATAAGTATCAAATAAACTACTACTGTAAAGTGCGGAAATTCCCCAGATTTCATTTTCCGATAAATCACCGTTTGGGCGATGAATATAATTTATATGGTTTTCAAATCCAACCATTTCTGTTTCAAAATTTGATGAGAAAAACGGACAACAAACCAATCTGCTTTTATCATCTTTCGAACTAAATCGGCGAAGTAAAATATAGTTTTTATTTTTAAGCAGTACTTTTCTTGATTCCTCAGAATTAATGATCAGGCTTGGTTTTTTCCCTTTTTGAAGTGGATAAATAAATTCCATTTCCTTGATGTTGTGCAACCAAATTAAAGGAGAAAGTAATCCATTTACGGTGCCTTCCGTTTTTAGAAATTCTGTACACCGAAAAGCAACAACGGGGCCTGTAGAAATCTGAATATTAAAGTCATTCAGCGTGTTTTGCCACTTCTTAAAGATTTCAATTGTGCTTGTTTCCTTATCGTTTGAAGGAATGAATAAAATCTTATCGGCTGAGTTTAAATCGATTAGTAAATTTGTTTTAAATACCTTTTCTGTTGGGTTGTTCAAACCTTTATCGCATTCAGAAACAGTGATTTTTATTTCTTCATTTGTCTGTTTTGTTGCCCGAAGAATAATATTTTCCTGAAGAACGTTATCATTCCTGAACATTTTATTTCGGGATTCAAAGATGTGTATATTTGAAATACTTACATCGTTGAAGAAAGATTGTCTAAAAGCTTTGAAATAATTTCCTGCTGCAAAACTTCTTGGAGTTATAAAAATTAGTTCTCCGTCGGGTTTCAGTAATTTGGCTGCAACACCCATAAACAAAGAATAGATATTTGGTTGTCCATATACTAATTCTTTGGCGGCAATTGCTCTTCTGTCAGTTTTAGATATTTTAAAATAGGGTGGATTCGAAATTATATAGTCGAACTGGTTTACTTTTTCAAATCCAAACAAAGTTGAAATATTAAACACTTTTGAATTTTCAATTACAAAATCAGTTCTATTGATTTGGTATTTTAATTGAATATTTCTCTCTGCCAGCCATGAAACCAGAAAATCAATTACTCTTTGAGTAACCGATAAAACATTTTCATCGGTCTCGAAAAGCGATAATTCTATTTCCGTTATGTTTGATTTTTGAATCAGTTTTTCGATTAATGAACAAGTCAAGATTCCTGTACCACATCCAGGGTCAAGAATTGAAATTTTATCTGATTTAGGACTTGCTAAATTTCCCATGAAGTCGGCAATCTGTTTGGGAGTAAAGAATTGGCCGTTATCTTTTTTGTGTTTGTCCGATGTAGAGTATGCGTATTCAAATCCGATAATCTCAGCAAAATCAGAAGGTAATTTGTATTTTTCTTTCAACTCCGTCATCTAACAAAAGTAATTAAACCGGATGGTGTTTTCAATATTCAATCCTGAATTTTCGAGTTTCAAATTAATGATCTTAATATCAGGAAATGACGTATTTCTGTCGGGTTTAAAAAAATGATTGAAAATTAGCACTTCGGAAGCGCGGTAAAATGCGCCAGCCCGCCTTCCGATGTTTCGCGGTATTTGCTTTGCAGGTCGATGCCGGTGTTGTACATGGTTTCCACTACTTCGTCGAAACTGATTCGGTGGCGCCCGTCGGTGAGCAAAGCGTAGTTGTTATGCGAAACTGCGCGCTCGGCAGCAAAGGCATTTCGTTCGATACAGGGAATCTGAACCAGCCCGGCAACCGGATCGCAGGTTAGCCCGAGGTGGTGCTCCAAACCCATTTCTGCCGAATATTCAACCTGGTTGATACTGCCACCCATCATTTGAGTTGCTGCCCCTGAAGCCATTGCACAGGCAGTGCCCACCTCGCCCTGGCAACCTACTTCGGCGCCCGAAATGGAAGCATTGGTTTTTACAATGTTACCGATAAGCCCTGCTGTGGCAAGGGCGCGCAAAATTGTTTTCTTATCTGTTTTATGTACTTTGCCGAAGTAATGCAGCACCGCCGGAATTATGCCACAGGCGCCACAGGTGGGGGCTGCCACAATTCTACCTCCCGAGGCATTTTCTTCGGATACGGCCAAAGCATACGAAAAGAGTTGGGAACGGCGTTTAAACGGAGTGGCAAAATTCTGACCTTTGACATTGAACGATGCTGCTTTTCGCGGTAAACGAAGTCCGCCCGGCAAGTTCCCATCGGTTGACAAACCTCGTTTTATGCTGGCAAGCATCACTTCCCACACTTCCTCTAGAAAATCCCAGATGTCGTTTTCTTCGTATTCAGCCACATATTCCCAGAATTGTTTTTCGTTGCGGTTGCACCATGCCAGTATCTCATTCATAGAACGATGCGGATAAATATTGGTGGTTTCCGATTCCGTGAAATCATCGATTAAAGCGCCCCCGCCGATACTGTAACATGTCCATTCATCCAAAACAGTATTACCGGCATTTAATGCTTTGAATTTAAGCGCGTTCGGATGGCGCGGCAGAAAAGTTTTGGGTTCCCATAAAATCGTTAGTTTCCGGCCGGCAAAAGTTTGTTCTATCACATAATCCGTGAGGTGACCTTTTCCGGTGGCAGCTAAACTACCGTAAAGCACTGCTTCGTAACGACTGGCTTCCGGATTTTTCTCCAGGAATTTAACTGCTGCTTTCTTTGGCCCCATGGTGTGGCTACTCGACGGCCCGTGCCCTATTTTATATATTTCTTTAATCGATTCCATGCTGTTTCAAAAGTTCTGCAAATGAAATTGACTATTTTGAGAATTCCAATGACTTGACTTTAAAATTGTGTTGTTTTTATGTAAATATTCTTCTCTGAACAGGTAATTCTGCTTACTGAATCTTTGTTCCGAAATTATGGAGGAGAGCCTAATCTAAAAGTTGCCGGTAAAGCGCGTAGTTTTCTTCATCAAACACACAAAAGATAATTTCATCTATCAGCTTGTTTGTATTGATAAATTGCTGAACGGTTTGTGTGGCAATTTGTGCCGCTTCCTGTTTAGGGTAACCATAAACCCCGGTACTTATATTCGGAAAAGCAATACTTTTCAATTGATGTTTCACTGCAATTTCAAGGCTTTTTTGATAACAGGAAGCTAATTTTTGTGCTTCGTTGTACTTGCCTCCGCTATAAACAGGACCAACCGTGTGTATCACAAATTTTGCTGGCAGTTTGTAGCCGCTGGTAATTTTTGCATCGCCGGTTTCGCAACCGTTTAAAGTAAGGCATTCGTCCAGCAATTCTTTCCCTGCAGCCCGGTGAATGGCTCCATCTACGCCGCCGCCACCCAACAAGGTTTTGTTGGCAGCATTTACAATTGCATCAACTTTTAGGGCGGTAATATCTCCCTGAATCAGGCTGATTTTGGTCATCGCATATTTTTCCTCTAAGTTACAAAACCCTTAAAAGCCCAGGAAACGTTTGGTATTTACATTGGCAATTAAATCAAACTCATCTCCAAAAGCAGCCTTAAAGTCTTCGAAATATTGTTTTAGGGTTGGCCCGAAAAATTGGGTGAGGTAAAAATCGGAACCGTACAAAATCTTCGATTTTTCGTAGTCGCTTAACTTATCAAAGAAATTATTTTTGAAGGATTTTAATTCCTCCTTAATCGAGAAAGTGAGTTTTTGATCAACAGGCGATTCAATCAACATTCCTTCCGAAAAACAAGAAAGGTCGGTGTAGGCATTTGGATATTCAGGCTTTTTAACCAGGTCAAAAATGGCTTTCGACCAGTTATCAACAAAAGCAGCTCGATACAAGGCGTTCCATACTTTCGCCCGTTCCGAAATGGTCATGTTCTCGCGCAGGTACATGGTATTTTTTTTCTTTTTATACGCAGCCGTAACAACTGCTTTGTCTTCTGCTGAAAGCGGTACAATAGCATCTTCAAAAATATCGGCATCTACTTTTTTGTATTTGATGGTGTAGTTAACATATTCCATGATTTGCCCGCTGCCACCAAAATGAGCAAAATTAATTTTCAGGTTCGGGTATTTTTGGAGCACCAGTTCCCACAGTTGCGGATGGTTTAATTTTTTTGCGCGCTCTTCAATGGCTTTGCTTACGTGGCGGCTAAAAAAGCGATAATCAAAACGCAAAGGTTTATCTGGTTTCACAATGTTGTTATTAAGCAAAACGTCTCCTCTTACTTCCAGAATAGTGGAGAAACAGGCAAAACCTGCGTTTGAATTATGAACGGTAATCGGAATTTGGTGTTGCTCACACAGTGCGTAAACGCCTTCCTGCGCACCGGAGCCCATTAAAACCGGGTCGGTGGGAGAGAAGCCGGCCGGAGCATAAAGTTTCACGCCGTAAAACAAAGCGTCATCAGCCAGAATTTTCTCCTTGAGTTTTTCCACCATATTTACCGAACCTTTGTATTCCCGCCGTGGATCAACTCCAAAGAAAGGCTTGATTTGTTTGTATTTGGCAGAAAGATGTTCCAAGTCCGCTATTTGCTGTTCGTAATTGGCATTGTCAAAAATCTCGACCTCCTCGTCTGACCTTACCTTGAATTTCTTTTGAAAAGCCTTTACCTGTTTCTGTACTTTATCGATTGCATCAGCCAGTTCATCATTTTCGTATTTGCGGCGCACAATTGCTTCCAGAACCGGAAGAACTACAGCCCGCAACAACCAGAAAACACTTTTAATACGCCGGCGATAACGTTTATTGTGGTTTTCTTCATCGTCATTGTCATCCGCATAAGTCAGGTCGAACATTAACGGTGTACTGATCACTTCTCCCTGGTAAACCGCTTCCAGCGCTTTGAAAACATCTTCACTCGATTCTTGAGTAACATCGGCTAAAACATGGCTTATTTCGTCGATTTTGTATTTGAGTGCCGCCCCCGAAAGTTCACCATCCAGCATATCCTGAATCGAAAGAAGTGATTGAACTACATTGACCAGTTTTCTTATAATCACATCTTTATTAAAGATATGGCAGTGAACATCGTAATAAGTTGTCATTTTAAATTTGATTTAATGGATTTACTTCATCCAAATTAAGGAAAATGGAAAAGCCAGTCAATAGAAGAGGATTAAGTACTGAATTCCTTTTTATTTGATTAAGAACAGAATGGGGATCGTTTTTCGATGGCTTTCTTTTAACCACTGAGCACCAATTAGTACAAAAAAATAGTCAGGGAAACTTCTTTTATGGTTAAATTTGAGATCATTGATTTCGTTTCTTAAAACCTGACTTATGAAAAATCATCTTTTGCTTTTTTTGCTGATTGTACTTTTCTCCTTTTTTTCATGTGAAAAACAACAGGAAGTTAGCTGGCCCACTGAAACACAGACTTCAAAACCATGGACTCGTTGGTGGTGGATGGATTGTGCTGTTGACAGTGCCAATATTTCGCGCGAATTGAAAGAACTTGCTGATGCCGGAATTGGAGGAGTAGAAATTACGCCAATTTACGGTGTGGAAGGCGAGGTCGATCGTGTTATTGAATTTCTTTCACCTGAATTCTCTGATATTTTGAGTTATACCATTAAGGAAGCTGAAAAACTGGGAATGGGTGTCGATCTGCCCCCGGGAAGCGGCTGGCGCTGCGGTGGCCCGTTTGTTCCGGTAGAAAAAGGCTTGTGGAATTTAAAAATTGAAAAAAATGATACCTCCGGTTTTGTGACAAATGCAGTGCAAAACAGAGACAAAGTAAAACGGCCGGCAAAAGGCGGGGAAGGATTGGCGATCGATACTTACAACAAGAAAATTACCAGCTGGTATCTGGATGAATTCTGGAAAAGATTGAATATCCCGGAGGAGAAGATTCGCTGCTTTTTTCATGATTCTTTTGAATATACCGGAGATTTTACCTTGAATTTTGAAGAAGAATTCAGAAAACGGAGAGCTTACAACTTAAACGAAGTACTGTATCTGTTGGCTGACGATACCGTTGATCCGGAATTGACGGCCCGTGTAAAATCGGACTATCGCGAAACGCTGGCTGATCTTGTTTTGGAGTCGTTTATACAACCGATGACTACCTGGGCCAATAGCCACAAAAGTTTAAACAGGAATCAGGCACATGGATCGCCCGGAAATTTACTTGATCTGTATGAATCCTGCGATATCCCGGAAACGGAATTTTTCAGGTATGTTCCTGAAGGAGAACCCCGGTTGTTTATTCAGAAATTTGCATCGTCGGCAGCACATATAAGTGGTAAAAAACTAAGCTCTTCCGAAAGTTTTACCTGGCTCGACGAACACTGGACCGTAACTCCCACTGAAATGTTACGGGCTACCAATCGCTTTTTTCTGGCCGGAATAAATCACATGTTCTTTCACGGAACGTGTTATTCCCCCAAAGATGCAGAATGGCCGGGCTGGCTTTTTTATGCGTCTTCGCAGATTAACAACCGAAATCCTTTGTGGCGCGAATTGCCTGCCCTGTTTCACTATATTGGGCGAATACAAAGTATGCTGCAGGAGGCTACACCCAAAAACAATGTACTGGTTTACTGGCCTTATTATGATGTTGCCGCTGCCGATGGCAGGTTGTTTAAACATTTGGCTGTAGGATCTCAACCCGAGTGGTTTTACATGCAACCATTAGCCGGACTCTCGAAACGTTTAACACACGCCGGTTATGGTTTCGATTATATTTCGGATAAACAGATTGTAGCAAGTAAGCCCGAAGAAGGATTAATTGTGACTTCGGGAGATGTGAAATACGATGCGATAGTTGTTCCTGTAACCAACTATATTACGCTTGAAACCCTGAAACAGCTGATCTCTTTTCATAAAAACGGGATAAAAGTTTATTTTGATGACCGCTTACCTCAGTCTGTTCCGGGGTATAACAACTGGAAAGAAAGGGAAGCTGAACTAAACGCTTTAAAAAATGAGATTGAAAGCAGCCAGACAGGAGATGCAGTTTTGTTGCTGGACAAAGGTAAAATCACCAATGAAAATGATCTTGTGCAAAAAGGCTTCTATTTCCTGAAAATGAAAGACAAGAGCGAAGATGTAATTTTGGTTTTCAATCTTGAAAATAAAATGCTGGATGAGTGGGTGGAACTGAATACTACGGCAAAAGAATATGTATTTATGAACCCGATGACAGGAGCCATTACAAAAGCTGAAACAAAGGGAGGCAAACTACATTTGCAGCTTCAACCGGAAGAATCGGTATTTATTAAGTGTTGTAGTACAAAGTCGGATACACCGTTGCATCATTATTTCAATCCGACTGCAAAAAGGACAACTATTGAAGGGCGCTGGCACATTTCATTTCAGGATGGAGGCCCGGTTTATCCCGGCGATATTGACGTGGTAAAACTGCAATCGTGGACAACGATAGGAGATGCAGAAACGGTTCGGTTTGCAGGAACTGTTCGCTATTCGACAGAGCTTGACTGGCAGGGATCTAGCACGGCCTGGATTGATTTGGGAAAGGTTTTGGATTGTGCCCGGTTAGTGGTAAACGATAAAAATTTTGGAACATTGCCGGGACCAGTTTATACATGGGAAATCGACAATCTTAAACCGGGTAAAAATCAAATTGTTATCGAAGTAACAAATGTTGCAGCCAATCGTATTCGTGATCTCGATAGAAGAGGTGTAAACTGGAAGAAGTTTAAGGATATTAATTTCGTAAACATCGACTACCGGCCTTTTGATGCATCTGGTTGGCCGGTTCGCGATGCCGGATTAATGGGGCCGGTGGTATTATATTCAAAACAATAACCTGCGCAAAAAGAAAAGCACAGACACCAAATTAAGACATCTGTGCTTTTTATTATTGCTATGGTTTTGTTATTCTGACAGTGTATTTGATCTAATATCGATCATTTTAATTCCGTAAACAATTGTTTCATAGGCATCAATTGCCGGGTAGTATCCAATAGCCCCATAAGCAAGTTCAGAAGGGATAATAAACTGGGCAACCATTCCTTTGTTCATAATGGATAAACCATCGGTAAATCCCTGAATTAGATCATTATCAGGGTATTCAAATTCCCATTCCCCATTTTCATACCAATAATCCGAGTCGTCTAGGAGACTTCCGTTAATGTGAAAAGCTTCATAAGTGATGGTTATTGAGTCTCCGTATGTTACTACGGGGCCTTCTCCCTCTTCATAAACTATGTAAAAAACTCCGGCGTCGGTGGTATCAATGTCGAAACCTTTTGTCGTCAACTCTGCTAACAGGTCGTTAATTTCCTCCTGCTCGATCGCTTTTGTGCGTTCTACAACGTCGTTATTTGTTTTAAGACAAGAAGTGAAGGCAAAAGCGGTAAATGTAACAAAGGCTAAAATAATTGTTCTGATTTTCATGGAACTATACTTTTCAATTTGACCGCGAATATATCTCTTTTATTCTTTATTCCCAATATGTTATGATTTACAGAAGATTATTTGTGGCTGTTTGTAGTACAGGAAGAAGAGGATAAAAACAAAAAACTCCGGCGTCCACTCCGGAGTTCAATGTTCTTTGTTGTGTTTTATACACTTAATTGGGTTTGCAACAGCAAATGTACACATTATATGATCTCCTTATTTTCATAAAAACTAAAAATACAGGTTCAAATGACTGATTTTAGATGTTATATTTTCTGATGTTTTGTAATGTGTTGTATGCAAGTGTATTATGGCCAAGTTTGTTTTGCATGTTTTATTTTGCTGCGAGTAATATTTTAAAGCAAATTATCAAATAGAAATTAGAATACATTCTTTGTAAGTATTTGGTAGTTAGTGTTTTTGTGGAAATCAATCGGGCATCTAAAATTCTTATCCGATTCGTCTCTCATTTTTAAAACCAAATCAGAATGGCGTTGTTCCAATGTTAAAGCTGAAAATACAGTCAGTAAAACATTTGAAAATTTACATGAAACATACCAATCAGTTAATACACGAAACATCTCCGTATTTATTGCAACATGCACATAATCCGGTGGATTGGAACCCCTGGAGCGAGCAACTGATAACAGAAGCAAAAGCAAAGGATAAACTTATTTTAATAAGCATTGGTTATGCCGCCTGTCACTGGTGCCACGTAATGGAACACGAAAGTTTTGAGGATGAGGCGGTAGCCGAGGTAATGAACAACCATTTTGTTTGTATTAAGGTTGACAGGGAAGAGCGCCCCGATGTTGACCATTATTACATGAGTGCCGTTCAGTTGATGGGAATGCAGGGCGGCTGGCCCTTAAATGTTATTACTTTGCCCGATGGCAGGCCTGTTTGGGGAGGCACCTATTTCCCAAAAGAAACCTGGGTGAAAAGCTTAAATTCGGTAGCTGATTTTTATCGTGAAAACAAGGAAAAAACAAGTGAATACGGAAGCTGGTTGGAAGAGAGTATTCGCCGTTTATCTCTTTCGATGGGGCCCGGAAATACGGTTGCTTTCGACCGGCAGTTAATTGAAAACGGGGTTGAAGCCTGGAAACCCGGATTTGACGTAAAAGAAGGAGGCCGTTTGGGGGCACCCAAGTTTCCAATGCCTGTAAACCTTGATTTTTTGATGTATTATGCCTGGATAAAAAACGACGAGGATGTTCAGAAATATGTGAAAACGACCCTGGAGAAAATGAGCCGGGGTGGGATTTATGACCAGGCGGGTGGCGGTTTTGCGCGCTATTCAGTTGATGAATACTGGAAAGTTCCTCATTTTGAGAAAATGCTTTATGACAACGGCCAGTTGCTCAGTATTTATTCCTCTGCTTATCAGTTGTATAAGAATGACGAGTTTAAAACGGTAGTCTATGAAATGGTTGATTTTCTTGAACGAGAGATGCTGGATGGTTCCGGTGCCTTTTACTCGTCGCTGGATGCCGATAGCGAAGGAGTGGAAGGCCGGTTTTATGTTTGGAACGAGGATGAACTTATTGAACTGACAGAGGACGAGTTTCCTTTATTTGCCGCGTATTACAATGTTAATGCGAAGGGGCTTTGGGAACACGGTAATTATATTCTTCTGCGCAATGGCTCAGACGCTGAATTTGCAGAGCAGAACGGAATGAGCCCCGAACACGTACATTGTTTGGCCGCAAAATGGAAATACAAACTGTTGAAAGCGCGGTCAAAAAGAGTGCGCCCCGGGCTGGACGATAAAACCCTGACCTCGTGGAATGCCCTGGTAATACACGGGTTAGTTGAAGCATACAATACATTCAGGGAAGACCATTTTCTGGAACTGGCATTGCAAAACGCCCGGTTTATTCGGGAGAATCAAATGAAGGGAAACGGAAAGCTCTATCACAACTGGAAGAAAGGTAAAAGTACCATCGACGGTTTTCTGGAAGATTATTCTCTGGTAATCCGGGCGTTTCTTTCACTTTTTGAAACTACCGGAGATGCGAGCTGGGCAGAACAGGCTGATAAACTGATGACTTACACAATGGGCCATTTTTTTGATGAGGAAAGAGGGCTTTTCTTTTTTTCTGAAAAAAATAGAAATTCAGGCATTGCAAATCATTTTCAAAACGAAGACAATGTAATCCCGGCTTCCAATTCGGTGATGGCCAATAACCTGCACCAAATGCACCTGTTGTTCGGGCGCCCCGGATATTTACCGGTAATTCGCAGGATGCTGGAATACATCACCCCGAATTTTACAAAATACCCGATGGCTTATGCCAACTGGGGAAAGGTGATGTTGAAGCTTAGTGAACCTTATTTTGAAGTGGTGGTTTGCGGTATTAATTCAAACATTCATTTAAATGAAATGAAAAAGGAATACCGACCCAATGTTTTGTGGGCACATTGTAACGAGGTAAGTAGTATTCCGTTGCTGAAAGATCGTTTTATTCCGGGCGACGACCTGATTTATGTTTGTCACGAAGGAGCCTGTCAGTTACCGGTAAGAAACCCGGCAGAAGCCATTAAACTTTTGAAGGCATGAAAAAAGTTCAGTTTCTTATTGTAGGACAGGGACTGGCAGGAACGATGCTGGCCTTCGAATTACTCGAACGTAATATCAGTTTTAGCCTGGTAAATTCAGCAAGAAAAAGCAAAGCTTCGCTGGTTGCCGCCGGAATGATCAACCCGCTTGTGTTTAAACGGCTTACCAAAAGCTGGATGGCCGATCAGCTTTTGCCGTTTATGGCCAACCGGTATCGCGAACTGGAACAGAAACAGCGTGCTTCGTACTATTTTCAGAAAAAAATATTGAAACCCCTTTATGCTCAGGAGGAACAACTGTGGTTGCAAAAACAGCAAATTACTGAGTTTGCTAAATACATTAAATCCGTTTTATCCGGTTCGCCTGTTGAATTTATGGCAAATTCTTCAGCATTTGGGATTGTGGATGGCTCGGGTTATCTCAATTTATCTGTTTTTCTGAGTATGGCAGAGCAGTTTTTTCGTGAAAGAGATTTATTGACAGAGCTTGACTTTCAGCCAGATGAAGTTGTTCCGGATCATTTTGAAACAGGTGAAGTAATAGCAGAAAAAATAGTGTTTTGTGAGGGCTATCACCTGACTCAAAACCCTTTGTTTCAATTTGTAAAAATGAATCCGGCGAAAGGTGAAGTTTTGCAGATTTATGCGCCTGATTTGTCGGAAGAGTATATACTGAACAAACGCGTGTTTGTTTTGCCCGTTGGAAATCACCGGTTTAAAGTTGGATCGACCTACGAGTGGGATGATTTAAGCGAGAGGACCACCGAAAAAGGAAAAGAATCGATTGTGGAGCGGCTGGAAAATTTGCTTACTGCGAAATATTGGATTGAAGAACACTGGGCAGGGGTACGCCCAACAGTAGCCGACCGGCGACCGGTTTTGGGAATGCACCCCGCACATAAAAATGTATTTGTTTTTAACGGACTGGGAACAAAAGGGGTGATGTTAGCTCCCTGGTTTGCCCGCGAAATGGCCGGTTTTTTAGAAGGTGAAACTAAAATCCTGCCACCGGAGGTTGACATTAATCGCTTTGTATGATACCCCCCATTTTGTAACAATTTGGTTAAATTCATTAAAAGTGATTTTCCGAACCGTTTGTTTCTTTTATTTTTACCACACCTTAACAATTAAATCGTTTTTATATGCGTCTTACATATTTATTTTCCCTTGCATTTATTTTCCTTTTAAAAATTTCGTTTGCCCAGGAAACCGGACTGTTGGGAGTGCCCCAGATACAGGAACCACGTAGCGCCGAACCATTTTTATTTTCAACATCAACGCTTACCTCACAGGATTTACCGTGGGTATTAAGCTATGGCGGCAGTTATGGCAACAACCTGAGCCGTGGCTTTGGTTTTAACGGGGTTGACCAACAACTGGGGGTAAAAGGTTATTTAGGGAACCGGTTTACAATGCTGGCCTATGTTTCGCTCGGAGTGGCCAGCGCCGATAATTCGGTGGTAAGCGCGCAACGTGCCGAAATTATCCGCGACCTGGTAGGCGGAAAGAAAACAGATGGTATCCGCCTGGGACTCGGCGGTGGTTTAAGCCGCGATTATGGTGGTGTTTTTTCGGTTGTAAGCCGCTTAACCGGAGCTTTTGAAAACAGGCGCTGGAAACTGGCGGGTAACCTGCTGCTTGAAAAGGCATTGTCGGGAGACCGTGATAAAGTAGATGTACTAACCAGTTTGGGAATTCATTATAAAATAAGCGATCATTTTTACGCCGGGGCAGAAGCCATTGGCGAAGATTTGGAAGGCTTATGGGAAGAGGAGGAAGCTGAAGGCGGTGCGCGCATGATGTTTGGCCCTTCGTTAAACCTGGTTCCGGGAGGCTCACGTTTTTCTTTTTCGTTGTCGGGCGGGCCTGCAGTTTACCTTACACGGAGCGTAGTCACCAACCCCGATGCTATTCGTGATCTTCCGGGAGAAAATGGGATGACGGTCAGGGCCCGGGTGGTTTTTAACCTTTCTGGTTCTTAATATCTTCAGCAAAATAAAACCCCGAAGGGAATTTCCTCCGGGGCTTATCGATCAATCTGCTTTGTTTTTATTGCATCAGTTTCATTTGCAGGTAGCTGTATTGAAGTGCAGCCATTTTAGCACGTTGTTCGTTGGTGGAAGCGCCCGCATGTCCGCCCTCGGTATTCTCGAAATAATACACTTTGTACCCCATGTCGTTCATTTTTGCTACCATTTTGCGGGCATGTCCCGGATGAACTCTGTCGTCGCGGGTTGAAGTATAGAAAAACACTTCAGGGTAGTTCATTCCTTCTTTTACGTTTTGGTAAGGCGAATATTTTTTGATGTATTCCCATTCCTCCGGAATATCCGGGTTTCCGTATTCTGCCATCCAGCTCGCACCCGCCAGTAGTTTATTGTAACGTTTCATGTCGAGCAGCGGAACAGCGCAAACAACTGCATTGTACAAGTCGGGCCGCTGAGTGAAACCTACGCCAACCAGTAAGCCACCGTTGCTTCCACCGCTTATTCCCAATTTTTTAGGTGTGGTAATCTTTCGGGCAATTAAATCTTCGGCCACAGCAAAATAGTCATCGTAAATGCGCTGTCGGTTTTCTTTGAGTCCGGCCTGGTGCCATTTGGGGCCAAATTCACCTCCGCCACGAATATTTGTCAACACATAAACACCTCCCTTTTCGAGCCACGAAATTCCGGTAATGGCGCTGTAATTTGGCAGCCGGGGTACTTCAAAACCACCGTAAGCACTTATAAGTGTGGGGTTTTTTCCGTTGAGCTTCATCTCTTTGCTGCTTACAACAAAATACGGAATCATTGTTCCGTCTTTTGAAGCTGCTTCAAACTGCTGAACTTTATAATCATCAGTCGGGAACCACGATTTTAACGCTTTTACTTTTTCAAACTTGCCGGTTGAGGCATCGCCCTTATACAACGTTGAAGGCATCAGAAAATTTTGAAAATAGAAAAAGTAAGTATCACTTTCTTCATCGGCAGATCCCAGAGAGATATTTCCCAATTCAGGTGCATCGATCTTTTCTTTTTGCCAGGTTCCGTTGAAAGTGTATTTGTAGAGTTCACTTTTTACATTGTTCAGCATGTTAACAAGCAATACATTTTTAGTGGTGTTTGTTTCGGTTATACTCGAACGTTCGTCGGGGCGGACAATTAGTTGGTAATTGCTTTTTCCCTTTAAAAGGTCGGCGTAAGAAATGCTAAGCATATCACCTTGTTTGAATGAATTTTTACCAATATTCCAGTCTGATTTCAAACTAAATAATACCTGTTTGTTAAAGATTCCGTTTAGTTCTATATCTTCCGGTAACACGGGTTCCACGAGTTTCCCATTTTCAATAAAACAATAGTTTCCCGAATAAAAAGAGGTACGCCGCATAATTATCTGGTAGGTTTTATCACTGGTATGGTAAGTATATCCCCAAATTCCCATATCGTCTTCTTTACCGTCGAATACCAGACGGGCATTTTTCAGTTCGGTACCACGTTTCCATATTTTAACTTGTTTTGGATAACCCGAAGTTGTTACTCCGTCACCAAAATCGGTAGAAACCATTAGTGTATTCTGATCGATCCAGCTGGCGCTGCCTTTGGCTTCCGGAATAGAAAAACCATCTTTTATGAATGTTTTATTTTCAGCATCAAATTCGCGTATTACCACGGCATCGCCGCCACCTTTTGACAGGTTGACCAGAAAACGCTCATATTTTGGATACAAACCCGAAGCGCCCTTAAAAACATATTTTTCTCCATCCTGCTCCGAAAGTGCATCCACATCAATTACTGTTTCCCAATGCGGGTTGCCGCTGAGATAACTTTTTAATGCTGTGCGCCGCCAAATACCGCGAGGATGCTCTTCATCCTGCCAAAAATTATACACCAGGTTTCCGGTAAGGGATGGACTTGCAATCCGATCGGTAGAATTGTAGATCTCCAGGTCTTTTTTGTACATCTCCTCATAGCCCGGTTGGGAGGTGAGTACATTTAATGTTTTATCGTTCCATTTTTCTACCCAGTCGAGCGATTTTTTTGCATCCACATCTTCCAACCAGAGATACGGATCGTTTTGTGCAAAGTTTGCCTGTGCCATAATTGCCAGTAAAATTAGTAAGAAAGCTTTCTTCATGTGTTTATAATTATTTGTTTTTATTTACTGATTCTTATCTTTCCAAGGTAAATTTCCAGACCGAACTCCTGATCGAAAATAACCCTTTTGCGTAATTTCAACCTTACATTATTTGATTGAAATGGATTGTAATCCTGACTTTTATCAACGGATTTGAAAAATGGTTTTACTAAAAATATTTCCTAACGTTTTTAGTAAGAGAATCATATTTTCCATTACAATTTTCATTACCTATTTGTTTGAACTTAAAAAAGCGAATATAGTTTTTTATCAAACAGATTTATTTTCAAAGTACGATTCGGAAAGCTTTTCTTTTGCTTCCGTCGCTAAATTCTTAAATTCGTTTATCCATTTAAAAATTAGTATGGCTACATTGATTTTCTTTTTTGTAATTTCTATTGTTTTTTCATTTTTATGTAGTATTTGGGAAGCTGTTTTGCTAAGCGTAACTCCATCGTATGTAAGCCGGATGCAAAGCGAAAAACCGGGCATAGGGAACCGGCTGGCCCACTTTAAAGAAGACATTGACCGGCCGCTTTCTGCAATTTTAACGCTTAATACAATTGCCCATACGGTGGGTGCAATCGGAGTAGGTGTTGAAGCCGGTAAAATATTTGGATCACATACCCTTAGTTTGTATTTGTTTGATGTGACTTATGAATCGCTTATTGCAGGTGCAATGACCTTAGCTATTCTTGTACTTTCTGAAATAATTCCTAAAACGATTGGTGCTACTTACTGGAAAAAACTGGCAGGTTTTACTGTTCAGTCGCTACGTATCCTGGTTTTTATTCTGGCACCTTTTATTTGGCTCAGCAATCTTTTAACCCGTTCGCTCAAAAGAAAAGGGACCAAAAGTGTATTTAGTCGTGCCGATGTTGCTGCCATGGCCGATGCAGGGCTGAAAAGCGGTGCAATAGATCAGGAAGAGAAGTCCATTATTTTGAATCTTCTTCAGCTCGAAAACAGAAAGGTGAAGGAAATAATGACGCCGCGAACTGTAATGTTATGCCTGGACGATGACCGGAATCTTGGCGATATTTATTTGGAACACAATCCGTTTCAGTTTTCACGAATTCCCGTATTTCATGAAACACCCGACAATATTACGGGAATGGTACTAAAAGATGTTATTCTTGAAAACCTTGCGGAAGACAAGCATGCCCGGAAACTGGCGGACATTCGCAGAAATGTGATTTTTGTTCAGGACAACTGGTCAGTGGCCCGCTTACTCGATACATTGATTATAGAGCGCCAGCACCTTACAATGGTTGCTGATGAATTTGGGACTATTGTTGGCCTGGTGACAATGGAGGATGTAATTGAAACGCTTTTCGGACTCGAAATAGTGGATGAATCGGACAAAGTGGAAGACCTTCAGAAACTAGCCAGAAATAATTGGGTAAAACGGTTCAAACGCGATAAATCATAAAAATAAGAAGGGTGCTTTTTCCGTTATAAAAAATATTGTTAAGCAAATAAGAAAAAATTGCCAGGTAAATACAGTAAAACCCAAGCAGATTTTATCGGCAAACAAAAGAAGCTTATGTTTGTTTGTAATTCCTTTAATTTAGATAATACACAATTAAAACAGAAGACACATGAAACGACTACTTACAATTTTATTATTGGTTCCGGTTTTTGCATTTGCCCAGGAAAAGAAAGATACCTTGTGGACAACCAGCGGAAATACAACTGTGAATTTCTCGCAGGTTTCGCTCACGAACTGGGCGGCTGGTGGAAAAAGCTCAATGTCGGCCATTGGTATGATAAACTATTCGGCCAATTACAAAAAAGATAAACTTAGCTGGGACAATACTTTCGATTTTCGTTATGGTTTTTTAAAAGAGAAGGACGTAAAGATCAGGAAATCAGACGATATTATTGATATCAACTCCAAACTTGGAATTGAAGCAGGAAATAACTGGAACTATTCCGGTTTTGTAAATTTTAAGTCGCAGTTTGCAAAAGGTTATAGTTACGACGATAACAATATGCCTCAGGATGTTATTTCGAAATTTCTGGCACCGGCTTATTTAAAAACCGGTTTAGGTATGGATTATAAAACGGATCATTTTTCAGCTTTGCTGGCACCCGTATCCGGGAAGTTCACTTTTGTAATGGATGATTCATTGTCGGCACAGGGAGCTTTTGGTGTGGAGGTAAATAAAAATGCACGTGCAGAGCTTGGTGCAACTGCAAAGTTTGAGTACAAAAATGATATTATGAAAAATGTGACGCTGAATACCTCGCTCGATTTGTTTTCCAATTATCTGAAAGATCCTCAAAATGTAGATTTAGACTGGAAGATTCAGGTTAACATGAAGGTAAATGATTATTTATCAGCTAACTTGATTACACATATGATTTACGATAACGATACCAAGATCAAAGATCAGGATACCGGGATTAGCAGTCCGGGCTTGCAGTTTATGGAATCTTTTGGCGTTGGCCTTACATTTAAATTCTGATAAAAAGGCAGAGGATTTCGCAGAAATTAGTAATGCGAAAATTACTTCAGGATAAACTTTGCAATTTGGTTCTGCTAATTTTTAGCAATATTTATAAAAAACAAAACCTGTTGACAATTAGGTCGATAGGTTTTGTTTTTTGTAATGTACGCCCGATAAATAATCGGCCATCCAATACGGTATTTTATAATCAAATTGGTATAATAGGATAAGAAAAAACGTTATAATATCCCTAAAAAGCAACATCAAAACAGTCTCTTACTTTCAAGTAGAAAACAATGTGGATAGAAAAAAATAGTGAAACAGATAAAAGCGACAGACTAAACTTCGAAACAGAAAGTGGTACCTTCTTCCGGCGAACTGTTGTACCACACTTTCCCTTTCAGGTATCTTTCACCAAACAGTTTCATACTGTAGGTTCCAATACCCCGCCCACTGGCTTTGGTAGAATAAAAGCGTTTAAAAAGCTGTAACTGAACCTCTTTGGGAATAAAGCTATTGTTGTGGACAGAAAAATGTATGTTGTTGCCCTTTTTCTCGCATTTAAGAGTAATACAATCATCTTTCGCATTTACTTCCAGGGCATTCTTAATCATGTTGCCAAGGATTCGCTTGAGCAAAATATTATCACTAACAAAAATATGTTGTTCTGATTCGCGGTCAATAATAATTGGTTTTCCGGAGTTAATCTGATGATTACAGTATAACTTTTTTAAGTCACACAAAATATCGAGTGTATTTAAAGTAGTAAAATGCGGAACTAAATCTCCTTTTTCAGCCGAGCCGATTTCGCGCTGGGCCTGAATTTCGTCAATCAGGTTATTGGCAGCCCACTGAATGGTTTCAGCCACATCTTTGATTTCCATTGGGTCGTTTACTTCTTTCAGAATGGCTGACAAGCCCGAGATACCACCGGCACTGTTTAGCAAATCGTGAATAAAAATGCGTTCAAGTGATTCTCTGCGTTTTTCACTGCTGATATCGGTTACCGAGAAAATAATCAATTCTTCATCGTCCAGTTGAAACGGGCTGGCAGTAATTCTTAAGTCTATTGCTTCGTTTTCGATGGTAAGGATTTTACACTCTTCGGTTGTTTTAACCCCTTTTAAAGAGGATACTATAGCGTTTTGCGTTCCACACGATTTACAGAATTCAGAACTTCCACACCCTTCGATAGTCTGAAATGAGTGTTGACAATGAAAAGCGTTTCCCGGTTTTTTGAACAATATGTCCTGTGGAAGATTCAGAGAATCAATAAAATGGCGATAGCTGTCGCTGGCATATAAAATCTCACGGCGTTTGTTCAGAATCAATACCATTTGTGTGATGGATTCTACGAAATCCACCAATTGCCTGTTTTTACTAATTAAACCTGATAATTTCCGGGTTTGGTCACAGGACTTGCTCGAGTGTGTCGATTGCGTGGTCAGCGTCTTTTGTTCAAACATATAAGTAAGCGTCCAAAAACTTATTGTCCGGCAAGTTAGTACAGAATCATCTAAAATCAAAATCGGATTTATACCAATAATTGTAGTATCGAAAATGAAATTGCTGAATACAGGAACTTTACCTGTATATCCGTTTGAAAAAAAGTTAAAAAATCATTTGTTCACAACGAATTATTAGAATTGATTTCTGATTCGTTCAGCATTATTGTTATCGATTAGCAAATTACGCTTGTTTTTGTCAAATTTTGAGAATCCACGATCCAGCAACTTATAAGGAATCGTTGATTTTTTTGCACTCTTGGCGGCTATTATTATGGTGCCGGTAATATCTTCGATGGCTGCCTTCAAAAGCGGATCGTTTACATCGCCCAGCGGGAAAGCGTTAAACAAATCATCATAAACCGGATAAGTGGGGGCAAATCCATCTTTAAAATCGGTTACACCCCAGGCGTTGGCATAACGCAGTACAATGGGCTGTAACCCCCAGTTATTGATTTCAGAATAATAACTTTTCGACTCGTAATAATTTTCCGGTTTTAGCGTAACGGAAGCTGTATATTTCCCATATGTTGTGTCTCCTACGGTGGTTACCGTCATGTAAGCACTTAGTCCGGTAATGGTTAGTTCAGAAGCCGAAGCAGTGCCGTAGCCTGTTAAAATGTGTATTTTATCCAAATCCAGTTTTACCGGAACGGTGTTGTCAAAATCAACCTGGAGCTGATCCGCTTCTTGTTTACTTTCCCAAAAATCCTGGTATTTATCATTCCATTGATAAGTAACCAGTTTGGCGCTTTCGTTTACATATTCGATTGGCGCCAGCGAACTGCACAGGTGTTGTGCTGCCCAAATAGTTCCTCCCGGATTATAGCGCAGATCGAGAACCAGGTCGGTGATGTTTTGGTTCATCAGGCTTTGTAGTGCAGTATCAATTGCATCGTTATATTTTTCGATGTATTGCGCGTAAAATAAATATCCGATTTTGTGCCCGCTTTCTTCAATAACAGTGGTTTTTAGTACCGGGTTTAATTGCAACTCCTGTGCTGATATACTTACACTGCTGCCGGTGGAAATACCGTCGTTACCCAAAACCCCCAATGTAATTTTAATACTTTCCCCGTTAATCAGATCCGAATAATTGTCCTTTGTTATCGATTCGTCGTCCATTAATACGATAATATCTCCGCGCTTTATCCCGGCGTTATCTGCCGGTGTGTTTGGATAGACGTATTCAACAATGGCAAACCAGTTTCCGGTATTGGTGAACGTGCCAAATGCCAGCGACCAGCCAAAAGAAGTTTCAATTCCCTGAAAACTGTTTTCGAGTGCATCAACATCGTCGGTTATGTACGACCACTTATCGTCTTCATAAAGAAGACTGTTAAAATATTGTTTGGGATCGGGTTGCTTTGTGTAATCGATATTTGGAAGTTGATCGTACCAAAGATAAATGTCCGACATGGCATCTTTGATAAATTTATTCACTTTTAATGTCTCTCCGGTAACTGACGGATCCGGAACAATTCCTTCGGTACAGCCATAGAACATTCTGATGGAGAGGATGAATAAGAGGGCTAAACCGATTTGTCTTTTTTTATTGATTACGACCATTGAAATATCTTTTATACGCTAGTGTCAAGTCAAACGTGTTTTATCCCGACGTCATGCTGAATTCATTTCAGCATCTCTGCTCAAAATGCAGATTCCGAAATAAATTCGGAATGACGGTACGTCAATTTAAAGTTGACACGACACTAGCATCCTTTTTTTTAAAACAAGCAAATAACCAAAACGCTTAATGTAAAACTTATATTTTCTATACCGTTTACGATGGCTGATTCCCTACCGGGGTTTATTCTTTTTTTTCTTCCGGATATTCAATTCGTACATGATAAATATTTAGTAATTTCTGAAGCAAAACCGCTTTAATGGTGGTTATATCCCTGAATGTGAGATTTGAATTATCCAGTTGTTTATCAGCCATTTTCTGATCAATCATCCGATCAATCAGCTCTTTTAGGTTAGCATGTGTTTTTTCCTTCATACTGCGCGAGGCTGCTTCAATTCCATCCACCAGCATTACCACTGCTGCTTCTTTTGTACGGGGAAGCGGTCCCGGGTAAATAAAACTGTTTTCATCAATTTTTTCGTCCGGATGTTCTTCCTTGTGTTTCAGATAAAAATATTTGGCTTTTGTGGTGCCGTGGTGAGTGGCAATAAATTCAACAATGGGGGCCGGCAGCTTGTATTTTTGTGCCATTTTTACACCATTTCGAACATGATCGATAATAACTTCAGCACTCCTCAGATGATCGAGCTGGTCGTGAGGGTTCATGCCCATTGCCTGGTTTTCAATAAAGTATGTTGGTTTGGCTATTTTCCCGATGTCGTGATAAAGTGCACCGGCCCTGACCAGGAAAGGGTTGCCGCCAATTTTTAAAATTACTTCTTCAGCCAGGTTGGCAATTTGCATTGAATGCTGAAAAGTGCCGGGCGCTTCTTCCGAAAGTTTGCGTAACAATGGCTGGTTGCTGTCCGATAGTTCAATGAGGGTAACATCAGAAACAAACCCAAACAGTTTTTCGAAAATATAAATCAGAATATATACCAGCATAATCAACACACTGGAGATGGCAAACCATTTTGTGATAGAATAGTTAAACAATACAAAAGTCCCCTCATGAATTAGGTTAAGTGCTGTGAAAACAGTGGTGTAAGTAAGAAAAACCCACAATGCAGCCAGCACCAAATGTACACGGCGATGCATTTTATTTAAACTAAAGACGGCAACAATTCCGGCCGAAACCTGAAGTAAAATAAATTCGTAATTGTTAGGAGCATAAAACCCGATGAGCAGAGTAGTAATAACCAGTGTAAAAATGGCTGTTCGCGAGTCAAAAAAGGTTCGCACCACAATGGGCAATATCGCAAAAGGTACCATATAAATGTGCAGGTTCGGAAAGGAATCTATAAAATTGGCAATCAGCACCATGCCCGTAATCATCAGCAAGAGGAAAAGAAGCTTGTTCAGGTGCTCGATAATGTCTTTCCGGTAAATCAGAAGAAAAATAAAGATCAGTGCAAGAAGTGAAACGATCAACAGGCTTTTCCCAACAGCCACCATGTAATAGTTTACATTTTTACCACGTTCCTTTTCATAACTTGCTTTTAATGATTCCAGTATCTGAAACTTATTCGCGTCAACTACTTCTCCTTCCAGAATAATCCGTTCTCCTAAACGGACCATTCCCCGTGTAAGCGAAATATTCTGTGTTACTTCATCAATTTCCTTTTGGGTTGTTTCAGCATCATAACTGAGGTTGGAGCTTATGTAACGCTCAATCGGGTGACTGTTTAGCCAACCCGATCGCGAACTGTTTTTTGTTAACTGATGTTTGAATAAATTGAGTTCGTTGTAGGCCGATTTCTCCGAAAAAAGTACACTTGTATCTGCTTTCGTAACACTTGTTCCAATCCGTTTCCGAATAGCTGGTTTACCTGTTATTTCGTTGTACGAATCGAGGGAAAACTGTAAAATACCGGCATCGTAAATCCTTTGCAGTTCGTTGCTAAGCTTTGTAATAATCAGTTTTTGTTGCTGGGTCAATGAATCGTTTGATAAATCAAAGTCTTCCTTTAGCTTTCGGATATGTTCACCCGCAACTGAAGTATCGCAAACAAAATAAGGAAGCACACTTTTCAGTTGTTCCTGCTTTTCATCCTCAAGATCTTTATCGGTTTTTAAAATAGCAAAATCGAAAGGTGCCACCAGATTTTCATGTTTCCACGGAAATCCTTTCTGGTATTCGTATTTAAACTTGGGCTCTCCGGGTAAAATAAAGTAAAGTGCTACGGCAGTTAGCAAAAACATGGTGATCTGGAGAATAACTTTTGTATATTTTTTAAGCCTTTGGTAAAATTTATTCATAACGGTGATTCACTGTAAAAAGTAGTTGAATTTATAATAATTGTTTGTACGGTGTTGTGTTAAGCCCAAATTTAGTTTGAAAAATACATGATTTCGTCACAAGCAGTGCTCAAATTTTAATAGTTTTGTGCAGAAACGAGCGTGATTCCGCGCTTTTGAATAAAAAACTGAAATTACAGAACGCTGATGACCCACGGTATTTCCAATTTAAGCATTATCCCGGTAAGAAAAGAACCTTCGGAAAAGAGTGAAATGGTAACACAGATCCTCTTTGGGGAACATTTTGAAATGCGGGAGCAAATGGTGGGCTGGACCAACGTAAAACTGGCTTACGACGGCTATGAAGGTTGGGTTGATACGAAAATGATTACACCGATAAACGTCCGTACGCTTGGTAAAATTGAAAAAAGTGCTGCCGCGGTTACCTCTGATATAATTACCATTGTTCCGGTTAACGACGAGCAAAACCTGATGCTTGTTGCCGGGAGTACTCTTCCGGTTTGGCGCCCGTATCTAAAGCAGTTTTCTGTAACACGCGATACTTACCTGGCAACTGGCGAGGTTCTTTACGGCGATTTAAAAGATCCCCGTGAAATCATTATTCAGCAGTCGCTAAAGTACTTTAATGCGCCTTATTTGTGGGGAGGCAGAACGCCGTTTGGTGTTGACTGCAGCGGCCTGACACAGATTATTTACAAAATGATCGGTATTCAACTTCCGCGCGATGCCAGCCAACAGGTAAAAATAGGAACGGCCATGAGTTTTGTAGATGAGGCAGAACCGGGCGATCTGGCGTTTTTTGATGATGAAGAAGGCAACATTGTTCATGTAGGAATTATCTGGAAAAGAAATAAAATAATTCATGCTTCGGGGCAGGTTCGCATTGATAATGTCGATCAATTTGGTATATTCAACATCGATACGAAACGTTATACGCACAAAATGCGTGTAATGAAAAAGATCATCAAACAAAATGGAACGGATTGAATTTTTAATTTACCTGGCAATTTTTGTGGCGGTAGTAGTTCTGGTAATAAAACACTGGAAAACCGGTCAAAAAAATGATTAATTCTTCATCATTCGTTCAAAAATTATTCTGAAAATGTATTCCTATAAATATCCGCGTGCCGCCTTAACCGTTGATGCAATTGTATTTGTAAAGCAAAACAACAACACCTGGGTGCTTTTGATAGAGCGGGGAAGAGACCCTTACAAAAATAAATGGGCCTTGCCAGGCGGTTTTATTGAAATGGATGAAACAGTGGAGCAGGCTTGTATTCGCGAACTGGAAGAGGAAACCGGGCTGAAAGTGAAAGCCATGCAGCAATTTCGCACTTATGATGCGATTAATCGCGACCCTCGCCACCGCACCATTTCAGTAGTACATTCGGTTCTGCTGAATAAAAAAATACCGGTAACAGGCAGTGACGATGCCAACTGTGCAGAATGGTTCTCCCTGAGCGAACTTCCGGCTCTGGCTTTTGACCATGCACAAATCCTGAACGACTTCTTTTCGCTGAAATAACCTTTCTGTTTAATGACTGTCGATTGAGTGCAACATCAGAAACGAATGCATCAGAATTTTATGAATTTCGCTTAAATATTCGTTTACCGCTTTTGTGCTTCCCGGAAGCGAAAACACGAGCGTTTTATCTTTCACCCCCGCAATTGAGCGGCTAAGCAAAGCATTGGGTTTTTCTGCCCCGTATTTTAAACGGATCATATCCATAATCCCCGGAATTTCAAGATCAATAAATGACGTTACTGTTTTGGGGGCGATATCGCGCGGGCCGATCCCGGTGCTCCCGGTTGTGTAAATAATGTCGAAACCCTGTTTCTGAGCAGCCAGTAATTCACTTTTAAGCCGGTCTGGCTCATCGGGTATAACCGTTCTGTCGGTTTCACACAGATAACCTTTCGCGGTAAGCCAATCTTTTGTTAGTTTCTCGATAAGCGGGCCACTTTTATCTTTGTAAATACCTTCGAAGGCGCGGTCGCTGAGGGTAATTACTTTAATTCGGAAGGTTTTGGGAATATAATTCAGCTTATCGTTTTCTTGCAATTTTCCGGGCTGGATTACCCTGCAAAAAATACCTTCGGTGGGCATTACACAGTTTCCGGTAAGCTGAAAGATTTCGCAGTTGGTACCGTGGCATTTTTTACCAATCTGAGTTACTTCCAGAATAATATCGTTGCTTACAAAGCGATCGAAAGGTAGTGTTTTGTGCACCTCAAAACCTGCGGTGGTAATGTTTTCAGCAAATTCGCCAAATTCAATTTTGCGGCCCAGTTCACTTTCAAAACGTTCAATGCTTTCGGCAGCTAAAAGGCTCACCTGGCGGTGCCATTTTCCCGCGTGGGCATCACCTTCAATTCCTTCAGGCGTTAAAAGGATTTCTTTTCGTGGAGTTTTAATCGTCCCTTTTAGTTCCGAAATATTCAGCGATTTTATGGTACAAAATTTTTGGCTCATTTTGATTTTATTATTCAGTAAGATATTTTTTTTGAAATATCAGATATCTGTTTTTTCTTTCGATTCGAGTTTTATGTTGCTCAATATCATTTGTTTGTCAACCGCTTTGCACATGTCATAAATGGTGAGGAGTGCAACATTAACGGCCGTTAAGGCTTCCATCTCAACACCTGTTTGTCCGATACATCGGGTCAAACTTTTTACTTCCACACCGTTTTCAGAAACCCGGGTTTTAACCTCCACTTTAGTAAGTTGAAGCGGGTGGCAAAGCGGTATTAGACGCGAAGTTTCCTTGGCTGCCTGAATACCGGCAATCTCCGCAATGGTAAGTACATCACCTTTTTTAATCAGGTTTTCCTGAATGAGTTTTATCGTTTTCGGTTGAAGCTGAATGAAACCCGATGCGCCGGCAGTTCGAACCTGCATTGGTTTGTGCCCCACATCTACCATATTGGCTTTCCCTTCGTTGTTGATATGCGATAACTGGCTCATATTATTTTATCCTCCAATGTTTGAAAATTCGTGAGTGGAACTCCCCATTCCTTTTTCCGGTTTAAAATGAACGGCTTTTTGGTAAGCTTCTTCAATGCCCAGTTTGCGGGTATTATATCTCAGATCTGAATGCAGACAAGGAACGATGAACCCATCGGCAGTAAGCCGCAAACGGTTACAGATGTTACAAATGCCGCCTTCGCCACCATCAACAGCATAAAATTCCCCGGTACGTAAATCCATTTGCCTGATAAAACGTAGTTTAAGGTTTTTGTTTTTGCAAAACTCCCTGACTGCCTGTTCATCCTCTTCATTTTCTCCGGGAATGCGTACAAAGTTTATTTTTACCGGTAAAAGTCCGGCTTCCAAAGCTGCATCTATTCCTTTCAAAACATCTTCAAGATTTCCCAGACGGGTTATTTTCTTGAATTTTTCCGGATTCAGGGTGTCCATACTAATGTTTACACGCGTTAGCCCCGCTTCCTTTAACGCTTGTGCATATTTGGGTAGAAGAACACCGTTGGTTGTCATTCCAATTTCTTCAATCTCCGGAATTTCAGCCAGCATTTTTACCAATTCGGGTAAATCTTTGCGAACCAGTGGTTCTCCTCCGGTTAAACGTATTTTTTTGATGCCCAGCCTGGTTCCAACTTTTACGATATCGGCTATTTCGTGGTAACTCAGGATTTCTTCATGTGGTTTCCAGGGGACACCTTCGGCAGGCATGCAGTATTCGCAGCGGAAGTTACAACGATCAGTAACCGAGATGCGCAGATAAGTTATATGTCTGTTAAAATGGTCTAACATAAACAGTTTCGCCTTTATTTATTTTGTTTGTCCCCAGTGGTATTTCCATTAAAGCTGTGGCCGAAATAAGCCCGTTGATATGTGCAGAGCCGTGAAACGGTATTTCTTCAACCAAGCCATCGTCACTGAAAAAAACAGGAACAATGGCCAGCCGGTCTGCTTTTTTTCGTTGAAATTCGAAATTCAGTTTAGCTAAAATTCGGGTTGGAGCGTATTTGGCACCCATCAATTGGTAAAGGACGGGTTTCGCCAGTAGTTCGAACTGAACCATTGACGAAACCGGGTTTCCTGAAAGCCCAATGACAAATTTATTCCCTTTTTGTGAGAAGGTCATCGGGTTGCCGGGTTTAAAGCCAGTGCGCTCCCAATAAATTTTAAATCCCTGTTCTTTTAGAATTTCCGGGATAAAATCGAAATCACCCACTGATGCACCTCCTGTAAAAATTATTATATCAGAGTTTTCCAGTGCATTATTAAACGTTTGGGTGAGCAGCTCATAATCGTCTTTTAGCTGGAGATTCTGTGCCACTTCAAGGTTCATTTTCCGAAGCTGTGTAATTACCTGGCTCGAATTGCTGTTTCTGATTTGCCCCGTTTGTGGCTTTTCATCTGGTTGCACCAACTCGCTTCCGGTGGCAATCACCGTTATTTTAGGCCGAACGGAAGCTTTTACTTTTGCATATCCGGCACCGGCCAAAACAGCCATTTGCGGAACACTTACAACCGTCCCTTCCGAAATCAAAATATCTCCTTTATGATAATCTTCTCCGATGTAACAAATGTTTCGGGCGGTTCGTGGATTAACACAGCGAACCATGTTTTCATCAATCATTTCAGAATCTTCCACCTTAAAAACACAATCGCATCCATCGGGAACAGCTGCGCCGGTCATAATTTTTGAGCATTGGTTGCGGCCTACCTGTTTGGTTGGCATCATCCCGGCCTGGATTACTTCCAGCACATCCAGTCCATTGGCAATATCTTCAATATGGCAGGCATAGCCGTCCATAGCCGATTTATGAAACGGCGGCATATTCATATCCGCCCGAATGTCTTCGCGCAGTACCCTATTGTAAGCATCCTTCAGCACAACTTCTTCGGTTTCGAATACTTTCGGAAATTGTTTTATCTGCCGCTGTATTTCGTCAAACTTATTCATGTTTTAGTTTAAACTCCTGGTTTGAAAATTCTATTCTATCAATATCAAAATCAAAACTTTTTCTGTTGTTGTGAATATAAACCGGGTGATCATTTTGCCAATCTTTTTTTTGAATTTCCCTGTTGTATAAATTTACAAAAAGAAAAAGTCCGGGCTTTATATAATTGTGTAATCCTCCTGATTCACAAACAATGGCACCATTGGGTAAAAATGGTAAAAGCTGTTTTATTGAAGTTTCCAGTGCATCTTTTTTTGTCATCACAAAAAGTACGCGCCCGGCACCGGCACGGAGCATCAGGGAACTGTCTTTTTGTGTATGTTGTTTTTCTTCCAGAATGATGATATCGTTGTTTTGGAAAAGAAGGTCTTCCTGATTAAAAGGATGAAAATGGGGAGTGATTTTTAACCCACACACGGGTATTTTTTGAGAAAGTTGTTTGATAATACTACAGGCAAGAAATGTTTTTCCAACATTTCGCCCGTTGCCGGCAATCAAAAGCAGGTTGGGCAGTTTAATTTTATTATCTGCAGAGGAAATGCTCATTCGCTCCTTTTATCAAAATAAATTAAAAAAGTTTTGGAAAGCAAAGAGTTACATCCCGACAGGTGCGAAAATGGCTCGTCTCCTTTCCAATTTATTCCCAATACCGGGGAATGCGGGAGGACAGCCTGTTTCCGGGACATCCCATCGGCCCAAACACCATGACTGAGTTTTAGGTGCAAAGGCTCGGAGATCAATTGTGTTGCAAATATAATAAAGAATGTAGATAATTATATGTGTTGTATAATACCAAATTTATTTCGGTTAACTCAAACAATAAGACCCCTCTGAAACAAGGTCAGAGAGGTCTGTTCAACAATGTTTTAGTTTTTATTCTTCCAGTTCTTCGGTAGGAGTTGGTTTCGCTTTTTCAGCCATGTATGCTGCAACTACAACAATGGCTACCACAACAATTGCGATGTAAACACCTGAAGGAATCGGAGCAGGCTCGCCCTGTGCATACGAATGCAGCCCCGACAGATAGTAGTTGACCCCAAAGTAAGTCATTAAAACAGAACTGATTCCAAGTACTGCGGCTGTGCTCATGGCAAAGTTTCCTCTCATGCCCGGTATGCGGTGCATGTGGGTTATAAAGGTATAAACAAGCACGGTTACAAGCGCCCAGGTTTCTTTTGGGTCCCAACCCCAGTAGCGGCCCCAGCTTTCGTTGGCCCAAACACCGCCCAAAAACGAACCAACAGTTAGCATCAGAACACCAATGATCAGTGCTATCTGGATGATATTAACCAATTCACGAATGGTAAGATTGATCCGTTGTGCATTGTTTTTATTCTTGAATATCATCAAAATCAGGTTAAGGAAGCCAAGCAGGGCACTGATTCCGAGAAATCCGTAACTGGCAGTAATAACAGCAACGTGAACGATTAACCAGTACGATTGCAACACGGGAACAAGGTTGGTGATTTCCGGGCTCATCCAGCTCATTCCGGCTACCATCAGCGTTAATCCGGCCAGAACAGAGGTCAGAGATAGCGTAATTTCAGAGCGTTTCGCAAAAATAAGTCCACCCAAACAAGTTGCCCAGCTAATAAAAACCATCGATTCGTAGCCGTTACTCCAGGGGGCATGTTCCGAAATATACCAGCGTATTCCTAAGCCTGCTGTTTCTGCAATAAAAAGGATAAAAATGAAAATAAAGGCAAGTTTTTTTAGCCATGTAATCTTAATCTGCGGATTAAACAGCGTAACAAGCTGCAGCATTAAAAGGATGAGGCCAGTGAACATAAATATCTTCGACAGTTTGCCAAAGATGTTGAGTTTGTTATAAAGTACTTCCAACTTAATTTTTGCCTGCGAAGGCGAAATTTTTGCACCATATGTTTGTTGATACTTTTTCAGGTTGGTAAGTAGCTGATTGGCTGCTGCCCAGTCTTTCCCAGCCACCGAACTAAAATATGACAGAATGGTTTGGCGGGCAAATTCGGCATCTTTAGCTTGCATTTCGTTGGTTTCGTTCACCGAAATCCATTTGTGGTTTTCATCACCCGGAATAGGAAAAATATTCAGGAAATCCTGGTTGAAAACACGCATAAGAATGTTAACGCGCTCATCTACATTCATTACTTCCTTGTCGAGTTTGTTACGCTGATTGCTCTTTTTCGCATAAGCTTCCTGAACCACCGAACTTAGTTTGTATCCTCCCATTTCGCGCGGAGCAACAATGGAATTGAAACTTGCATATTTGCCTTGCGTGCCCAGCATTTTCCGTAGTTCGGGATTAGCGATTTTTATCACCGGAATGTTTTTCCACTTTTCCGGGTTTGCCTGCATATCCAGAAATACCTCGGTAGGCGTCATCCCCTCCCAACTGGTTTTCTTGGCAACCTTTCTTAAAATCTCAGAAGCCACAGTTGAAACGGGTTCTACCCGTCCTTTTCGGCTTTGTACCAGCAATTCGTCAAACGACTTCATGTGGCTTTTGTCCATATTGGTGTAGGCGGTTTGAGAAAATGCTGTAAGCGATAATGACATGGCCGCAATAAATACAAGCATCATTTTTTTACGTTCGGCCCTGAGTTTTGCAGAAGCTTTTAACAGACTTTTAAAACGACTGCTTTTATTGAATAAAGTAAGTACCATCCCGATAACCATGATCAGGTAGCCAAAATACGTTACCGATGTGCCGGCTTTATCGCTGTTAACTGATAAAATAGTGCCTTGCTCGTCGGTGTCGTACGACGACTGGAAGAAACGGTATCCTTTGTGTTTAAGTATATTATTCATGTATATGCGGTAAGGCAATTCAAAACTTCCGTCTTTAAGCTCTACCTCGCTGGCATATGAAGAGGGGCTGTTGGAACCGGGATAACGCTCCAGTTGAAAATCTTTGAGTGCAATGGAAAAGGGTAGTTGAATGATTTTTGCCCCGTAGGAAACAGAAACTTCAGCACCGTTGATTTGTGTAGAATAAAAATCACCCACAGTACCGTTTTGCCCGTAAACCACAAGTTCTTTGTTTTCGTTGCCCGACGAAAGGTTGATTTGCAAAGCGTCGGTGGTTGCCATTCCGCGTTGAGGTTGTTGGTAAACAAGTTGCGTTTTGCCTTTTTGCAGAAATTGTTTCATGGCAAAATTCAAGCCTTTGATTGTATAAACTTTCTGATTATTGACAGCAAGCACGGAGTCGGCCGGAATAAACTCCGGTTCAGAGTCGGTCATTTGTGATACCTGCAAAGAATCGGAAGAAACAAGAAACATATTTCCGTCAGTAATTTGCAAAACGATATCGGTTGGGGTTGACGGTTCAAAGCCAATTGAAACGTTACCGAAATGTTTAATATCTCCCTGGTGCATATTAAAATCGGTACGTGTGCCATTGTAAAGAGCAATGAGTGAAACAATGGGTACCCCGTTGGGATCTATCACCAGGTTTTCAGCGGCTGATGGCATAAACAATTTGTTTTTTAAATGAATGGTTTGCCCGCCCAGCGTAATACTTTCGGAAAAAGCGTTACGCGTATATGGTGAGAATTTTACTTCTTTTTCGGTCTCAAAAGTTTCGTTATTCGCCTTTACTTTTACTGTTACATAGTTGGCTTCAGAAACGATAAAATCAGACGATTCTCCTTCGCGTATGTGCATGGAACCTTCAAAACCAAAATAGCGGGTGATGGCGGCACCAACCAAAATCACAATAAAAGCAACATGAAAAAGTAATACAGTCCACTTCTTTTTGCTAATCAAATTATATTTGAAAATACTGCCCATCAGGTTGATGCTAAGTACGATCAGTAATATTTCAAACCAGGTAGAGTTGTAGATCAGTATTTTGGCGGTTATGGTTCCATAATCGTTTTCTACAAATGTTGCATAACCGATAGCGATTGCAAAAATGACCAGAAGGATTCCGGTAAAAAACATTGAAAAGATGAATGAAAGAAACTTTTTCATGATGATATATTGAATTTGTAACAGGTTCTGAATATAGTCAAAAGCATTTTATTCGAACCTTTCGAATTTAACTTTGGTCTGGGGTAGGGCGTTAAAAAAATTCCTTTGTTCCGGAAAACAAAGGAATTTTCAAGAAATAAATTATACTGCTTATCTCCTTGGGTCAAGTTGTTTTTGTAATATCATTAAATGTAACTGGTGCTGTATCTACGGCTTGTTGCATCAAGCGATAAAATAGTTTTCCTCGGTATGTTGATAGCTTCC
>JBKEDN010000076.1:0-3539 GCA_047975435.1 Draconibacterium sp.
CTTTTTATCTTCACCTTTCATCTTCATCCGGACTAAGTTCACGCGAGTGATCTCCTCGCACACTCGGAGCTTCTCGAGTTCACTAAGCCCTGATTTTGATTCGAGGCTTGATAAAAAAAAGCCACTCTCGTATGGAGTTTTCAAAAAACTTTAATGTTTGCAGCCCGCTCCTTCGCCTACAGGAAAATGCGTTAAGAAATTTGGGGAACATAGCGTTAAAAAAGAAAAGCTGTTTGAGTCCGAGGAAGGAGGATGAGTTCTTTTCTTTTAGCAGAGTTCACGAAATTTTAGCAATTTTCATGTCAGCGGCGGCTTTTTTGAATACTTTTTCAGCTGAAGGAAAAAGTATTTCCCGTCTGGAAAGACATTGAGAAGAGTTATTTGTAATTCATAATGGTTGGTTATTCCGGATAAGGACAGCGAAATTCAAAAAGAATAAAATTTGTAGTAAACACAGGTCAACTTAACTCCTTAACATCATTCTTTCTTCGGTAAAACAAATAACTTTGCAGGAAACCAATCAAAATAAAAACCATTATGAACGAACAGATTCGCGAGATCGCAATGAGATTAAGTGGCTTACGCGAGGTGTTGAATATTCCGGTTGAAGAGATGGCTGCAACTTGTAATATTTCGGAGGAAGAATATCGGAGGTACGAAAGTGGAAACACAGATATTCCGATTGGCGTGCTTCAAAACGTGTCAAAAAAATACAATATTGGGCTTACTGCACTGTTATTTGGCGACGAACCCAACATGAAATCATACTATCTTACAAGGGCAGGACAGGGACCGGCAATGGAGCGGACAGCCGCTTATAAGTACCAGTCGTTGGCGGCAGGTTTTATTGGCCGGAAAGCCGACCCTTTTATCGTTACCGTGGAACCAGGCCAGGAAGAAAAACCAATTCATCTGAACAGCCACAACGGACAGGAATTCGACTTTGTGCTGGAAGGGAAAATGATGTTAACGGTTGGCGGGCACGAGCTCGTTTTAAACGAAGGCGACAGTTTGTATTTCGATGCCACCCAGCCGCACGGAATGAAAGCCCTCGACGGGAAAACAGTGCGGTTTCTCGCCACTATTTTTTAAAAGAAAGGATGCTACATGATTGAGAAGTATTTAAAACAGACGACCTTTAAAGATTTTGAAGACTTTAAGGCCAATTATGAACTGATTATCCCCGAAGATTTCAATTTTGCTTACGATGTGGTGGACGGATGGGCCACGCAGGATCCACAAAAACGGGCACTGCTCTGGACCAACGATCAGGGCGAATCCCGCACCTATACTTTTGGTGAACTAAAGGAAATAACCGACCGAACTGCCGGATACTTTTCATCGCTCGGAATTGGGAAAGGCGACATGGTAATGGCCATTCTGAAACGCAGGGTGGAATTTTGGTTTACGATTATCGCGCTACACAAAATCGGGGCAGTGATTATTCCGGCCACACATCTGCTCACCAAAAAAGACATTGTTTACCGTAACAACGCTGCTACCATTAAAGCCATTGTTTGCGATGGTGATAAGCAGATTATTGAACATGTAAACGATGCCATGCCGGAATCTCCGTCCATTGAAAAGCTGATTTCCATTGGCCCGGATATCCCGGAAGGATGGGAAAATTTTCACCAAGGAATAGAAAATGCTGAGCCTTTTCAACGACCTGCCGAACCAACCAAAAACAGCGATCCGATTATTGTAAGTTTTACTTCGGGAACTACCGGCGACCCCAAAATGGTGCTGCTTAACAGCGTTTATCCGCTGGCACACATTGTTACCGCAAAATACTGGCAAAACCTGCACGAAAACAGCATCCATCTTACCATTGCCGACACCGGCTGGCTCAAGGCAGTGTGGGGAAAACTCTATGGACAGTGGCTGGTGGGAGCAACAGTTTTTGTTTATGACCACGAGAAATTTACGCCATCAGCCATCCTCGAAGTGCTTTCAGAACACAAGGTTACTTCGCTGTGTGCGCCACCAACCATCTTCCGCTTTCTGATCCGCGAAGATTTAACACATTACGATTTGTCGTCACTCGAATGGTGCACCATTGCGGGCGAAGCGCTGAACCCCGAAGTTTACAACCGTTTTTTCCAGTTAACCGGTATCAAATTACGTGAAGGATATGGACAAAGCGAAACTACACTGTCGGTATTTACTTCGCCCTGGGTGGAACCCAAACCCGGTTCGATGGGCTTGCCAAGCCCGCATTACAAGGTTGAACTGCTTACCTCCGAAGGACGCCCGGCTGAGGCAGGCGAACAAGGTCAGATCACGATTCACTACGATAAAAAATACCCGGCCGGTTTGTTTGACGGATATTACCGGAATCCGAATTTGACCCATGAAGCTATGTCGGAAGGAATTTACTATACCGGCGACCTGGCCTGGAAAGACGAGGATGGTTATTTCTGGTTTGTAGGCCGCGCCGACGATGTGATCAAAAGCTCGGGGTACCGCATTGGGCCCTTTGAAGTGGAAAGCGCTCTGATGACCCACCCCGCAGTGGTGGAGTGTGCGATTACCGGAATCCCCGACGAAATTCGTGGTCAGGTGGTAAAAGCTACCGTGGTGTTGGCTAAAGAATACAAACACAAGGCAGGCGAGGCCTTTGCTCAGGAATTGCAGGACCATGTAAAACAGGTAACTGCACCTTACAAATACCCGCGGGTAATCGAATTTGTTGATGAGCTTCCCAAAACCATCAGCGGGAAAATCCGCCGGGTGGAAATACGTGAACGGGATCATAAATAGCACATTCATGATGCTGAGGAATTTCCAATAGTAATGAAGGTTATGAATACTCATCCTATTATCCTTTCCTGCGAGCAAGGAAGGACGATTGGTCGCCACATCAAAGCAAAGTCAAATCACTATTTCGCAAGCCTTCATTTTTTTGGAGGCTGATCGTCTTTCTCTTCCCGCGAGGGAGAGACAGGAGAGAGAGGGTATTTCTGACAAAATCTTTGAATTTTATTTCCAATTATGATTGGTGTAGCTTGATTCTTTCCATTAGACACTTTGAGGTCTTGCAGACGCTCAAAGGTCGCTGAAACCTCATCGCCCGAAGGTCCTTTGAGGGATTGAAACACGTCTTTTATCATCCTGTAAAATATTGGTACACCGTAACCCAAAAGGCGCAATCAGGTTCCATAATTGAGAATGTGCACATCTATGCGCCGCACAACAATCGTCGATTAGAAATGGGAGAAACGGATCGGATCCTTTTTTTTGGAGACCTTGAAGGTTTCCCAGACCTTCAAAGTCTGAGAATGCGAACTTGCTTTGCACCGGACTTTCCCCCCGGTTTTTTCTTTGTTGCAAAATTGAAGGTATTTCTGTTGAACAAAAAATAATAATAATGTTTATCTTCGGGGAAACTAAAATTAAGACCTGGCTAATGCTTATAATCCCTTCTATGTTGTAATCCAAATTTTGTTTTTAGTAATTTGCTAATTGTCAGCTATTTATAATTATTCAAAATAATACTTTCGGGCAATACAGAGCCAGCAGGTTTTCCTCTCCTGGTT